>DATHIE010000599.1:0-4415 GCA_035316905.1 Chryseolinea sp.
TCGAAACCTGCGTATGAAATTGAGGATGTCAAACTCGCGGGCCCTGATCTTAATCTGCTCTTCGTTAGTTCGAACGGACGATTGTTTTACCGTAAGATCAACACAAAGGGAGTATTGTCATCGTCGTCTCCCGTGAAACCCTCAAAGCCAGGGCTATAAAAACAAAAAAGGCCGCCGTGCTTAAAGACGGCCTTTTCTAATGCTGGCGGTTAATTAGTAGATCCCTGTGTAACTCCTTTTGAGCTTGCCAGGGCACCGGTTGTGGAGAAGGTCAACAACACTTTCTCTCCATTGTTCTTGCCTGTGAATGTGTAATACTCCGGAGTAAACACAGTTTTACCATTCTCAGTTTTTTCCGTGTAGTGCAGTTTCCAGTATCCCTTCTCTCCAAAGTTACTGAAATCCTTCTGAAATGACTGCATCACCGCTACCGGGACTTCGTCTTTGCTGAGCTTTTTGCTCTTTTCAAATGTGTTTTGCGCAAACGCGGAAATCACACCAACTCCTGCTGCAAACAGCGCAATTAAAAATACCCTCTTCATGTTGTAGTTTAATTAGTTAAAAATCCACCGTTGTGGTGTAGGTTGACAAACGTTGTGAAATAGCCTACGTTCCTGTTTTTTCTCATTATTCAATGACCGGTGAATACCTACTACAACCGGCAATTGACGTCAACACAAGCGAACACTAGATGTCCGCTACTGATCAGTCTACCCACTAATTCATTTTCAGTCCAACATTTAGTTACCTTAGTAGACTCACAAAAGTTACAATGCAGTTGCTAAAATTAATATTGTCGCTTACCCTTCTCATTCATTTCCACCATAGTACGGCTCAGTCAAAGTTTTCAGGGGAAAGCGACACAATGATTGACTCGTCAAGACAAATGCTGAGAATCTATAAGCTCCCTGCCAACACCTTAGTCGACAAAGTATCGTGGCGCGACAGCGTCTACAGGTTTCCAACGTTTCAATATGGCCGGATCACCCTTGCCACGGGTTTTTCGCCGGAAGAAAAAGTAAGATTAAACTATAATCTGTACCTGGGCCATATGCAAATGATTACCGGCAATGGCGATACATCCCATGTTAAGCAACTGAAGGATGTTAAGTTTATAAGTATTGGTGATCATCTATTCGTCAATGATTACAAAATCGGGTACATCGAGGTCATTCATAATTCATCTGTTGCCCTTGGCATTCTAAACATTATGATCACAGCTGATGTTGATGCACGAACTACAACGTCCCGATACGATCGATACTATATGAAAAAAGAGTATTACTATTTCTTCGACAAGGATAACAAGCCATCAAAAGCGACCCGAGCAACAATTCAGAAACTATTTCCTGATCAACAACAAAATATCAAGGCCTATCTTGGCGAAAACAGAATTGATTTCGAAAGCAGGCAAGACCTGATAAAACTCCTGACGTTCTGTGACGAGTTGTCGAAAGGAGATCGAAACTAGCCTTCGCCATCGACCGATATCACCGTCACAACGGCTGCTCTATTTTTGACCGCCTGTTTTGATTGACTAACTTAGTAAATGTAAACAACGTTGTTATTAAAGCGTGGCATAACCTATTTTTCTTGATAGTGATGGTTGGTCACCAGTGCGACGGTATCGCTCAATCTAGATACTTAGTGCAAGGCGACATGATGATTGACTCGTCAAGACAGATGATGAGAATCTATAAGCTTCCTGCCCACACATTTGTAAATGATGTATCGTGGCGCGACAGCGTGTACAGATTTTCAAAGTTTGAATACGGCCGGATCACCCTTGCCACCGGTTTTTCGCCTGAAGAAAAAATCAGATTAAACTATAATCTGTACATGGGCCAAATGCAATTGATCACCAACAACGGAGATACCTCCTATGTTAAACGACTGAAGGAACTTAAGTTTATAAGTATCGGCGATCATCTGTTCTACCATGATTACAAGATCGGGTACATCGAGGTCATTCATAAGATACCTGTCGCCCTGGGCGTTCTGAACATGATGGTCACTGCTGATTGGGATGTTCGAAGTACAACGTCCAGATACGATCGCTACTATATGAAAAAAGGGTATTACTATTTCTTCGACAAGGACAATAAGCCGTCCAAGGCAACCCGGGCATCAATTCAAAAACTATTTCCTGATCAGCAAAAAACTATCAAGGCCTATGTTGATGAAAAGAAAATTGATTTTGAAAACGAGTACGATCTCATTAAACTCCTCACATTCTGTGACGAGTTGTCGAAAGGAGATCAAAACTAGCTTCTATCACAGACCGACTCTACTGCCACAACGGAGGCTCTATTTTGCGAATACTTTTTTGTGCGCTTGTTATGATTGACTAATTTTATTAAAACGCAAAAATCATTAAAGCCTGGTGTAACATATTTTTCCTGGCGTTGATAGTCAGCCACTATTGCTCTATCGCTCAATCAAAAGTTGCGGACAAAAGTATAGGCTCACTTCAACTTTCGTCGAAAGAATACTACAAGCTCAATAAAAAAACTTTGCGCGACAGCATCTACAGGTTTCCGGCATTTCAATATGGTCGGGTCACTTTTGCCACTGGTTTTTCACCAGAAGAAAAAATCAGGTTCAACTATAATCTTTATCTGGGCCAAATGGCTCTAATCACCAACGACGGAGATACGACCCATATAATACGATCCAAGGACCTGAAGCTTGTCACTATAGATGATCATCTATTTTATCATGACAACAAGATCGGATATATCGAGATCGTCTATCAGTCACCAATCGCACTCGGCGTCCTCAGAAGGTTGAGTACGGTCGACTGGGTCACTGCATCAGAATCTGACCGCTACTACACGAAAGAAGAATATTACTATTTCCTCGACAAGGAAAATAAACCACACCTTGCCTCTGCCACTTCTATTCAGAAGGTGTTTAACGAGCAACGAAAAAAAATCAAGGCCTACCTTGACGAAAACAAAGTTGATTTTGAAAATCAAAGTCATCTAATAAAGCTCCTGAAATTCTGTAATGAAATGGTCGGCGAAAATCAAAATTAGAATCGGCCACACAATTGATTAACTTTCTTAAGGGTCAACAAATCAAGGACGTGTATAAAATAGTTACTCTGGCGCTGATAGTCAGCTGTTATTATGGAAAGGCTCAATCCTGGGAGCGATCGGAGCTCGAGTCTTTGAGGACTTCACCGGATGTTTTCTATCTGCCGGCCCATACTTTTTTCAGCGAAGTGGCGTGGCGCGACAGCATTTACCTGTTTCCTTCCTTCCAATACGGTAGAATAACCTTTGCGACAGGCTATTCGCCAGAAGATAAAGTTTTGATGAACTATGATCTTTACTCAGCCGAAATGGCTCTAATCACGAAGGACGGCGATACTACGCATCTCAAGCGAACTAAGGAACTAAAGCTCCTCAACATCGGTGATCATCTATTCCTCCAGGATTACAAGGTCGGGTATATTGAGATTATCCAACAACTGCCAGTTTCCCTTGGTGTTCTTAATGTCATGAGTACTGAACATATGGAGTATGTTTCCGGAAATAGAGAGGGCGGTACCTATGGTATGGATACCAGGGGCACGCCATCAGTATACGACCGTTATTACAGGAAAGGAAAACTTTACTATTTTATTGACAGGGACAACAAAGTTTACAAAGCCACTCGTGCCTCTATTCTAAAACTATTCCGCAAAAACAAAGATGAGATAGATGTGTATCGTAGAGAAAACAAAATTGATTTTGAAAACCGAAGCGACCTAGTAAAACTGCTGAGATTCTGCAATGAAATGACCAACTAAAATCAAAATTCTAATGGATCAGCCCTGATGTTGCTATCAACGATCGGCCAATTTGTGGTGCTGCCGACAGTACATGTATGCCATAAATTTCCTCTCTTAAAAGAAGGGAGCGATCGCCGATTTACTAAATTGTATTCAGTCTCATATTGACAATAATGTCCGGATTCAAATTGATTTTTTCTAATTATTCGTTTTTGAAAATCATCTCATACATGGGTTATTGTATGAAGAATCTTGCACTATGCTTCATACTCTGTTATGTTCAATATGGGCTCGCCCAGAGTGCAAATAAAAGCGAAAGAAATACCATCAGTAGGCCCGCATCCAAAGTTTTCATCCTTCCTGCAAACGCAAGCCTAAAAAGCGTGCCTTGGCGTGATAGCATTTACAGGTTCCCTTCTTTTGAAGATGGTCGTATTTCTTTGGCGACAGGCTATTCACCAAACGAAAATGTGAAGTTTAATTATAACCTCTATTTCGGCCAGATGGATTACATCGATGGCAATGGAGATACCGTTGAGGTCAAGCCAATAAAGGAATTGAGAATGGTCAAGATAAATGAGCACTCTTTCCTTTACGATTATAATTTCGGTTATATAGAGGTTATCCTTCAGTTGCC
>DATHIE010000600.1:0-2538 GCA_035316905.1 Chryseolinea sp.
TGAATTCGCAAAGAATGTGGCGGTTGATTTTGTGGGCGAAGTACATCCGCAGTTCCGGGCTTTCGTTGACGCTTCTCCCCTGATGTCGGCATTCACCACGTTTACTCCGGCCGTGCCACATAGCGAGTTAATTCAAATGTATGGGAGGTCGTCGTTACTACTTATCGTTCTCACCGGATACAAAGACGCGGAGGGTTATATGCCCGGTAAGCTATTTGAATATCTCGCAACGGGCCTGCCGGTCATTGGTACGGGCCCCGAGAACGGCGATGCGGCTGCAGTACTTAATGAGACAGGAGCAGGCATTATGTTGGACGGGAACAATCGTGAAAAGTTAAAAGCAACGCTTTTGACGTTTTACCAGAAATGGAGAAGCGGAGCACTCGATGCAACGTCCAAAGCTGATTTGAAATATTCGCGGAAAGAAATAGCAAAAAGATTGACAGAGCTGTTGTAACAGAAAACCGTTAATTCATATAGATTTATTCTTAGATAGAAAAAGTTTGGTAAGTAAAAGTTTCTTAAAGAGTTCACTCATCTATACTCTGGCCGGCATGTTGCCCATGGCCAGCGCCGTTATTTTACTCCCGTTGTATATACACAACCTGAGCACAGCGGCCTATGGAGCTTTGGCGGCTTATATGGTGTTCACGCTTCTGGTCCAAATTATTGTCACATTCAGTTTTGACACCTCGGTGTACATTCATTTCCACGAGCTTAAAAACGATAAGGAAAAACTCAACGTTTTCATTAGTTCTGCATTTGTCTTTATGATCCTGTTGAGCATAGCAACTGCGTTGGTACTTTCGCTCACAGGAAGTTTCCTTTTTAAGGAAGTGTTTGCCGAAAGGAATATTTCCTTTTATCCCTACGGACTGGCATCCGTTGGTTCAGGGGTTTTTCAGGCATTATTTCGCGTGCATAGCACCCTGCTTCAGAGTCGGGAGAAGCCAGAAACATTCTTCTGGTCGAATGTTCTTTCTTTTTCGCTGGTGGCAATATGTATCATTATCGGGTTTGAGATCTATCCTAATTCGCTGGCCGGTCCGATCATCGGAAGGCTTATTGGATCGATTATTCCAGCTGTGTGGGCGTTATCAAGGATTTTCAGAGAATTTGGTTTTCATTGGGATTTCGGCTGGCTAAAGTCATCTCTCGCTTTCAATACATACAATTTCATCTATCAGTTGCAACAGTGGGTCATCAATCAATTTGATCGCGTGCTCATGATTTTCTTTTTAACGTTGTCGGATGTTGGAGTTTACGACTTTGCGCTCAAATGTTTGATTCCGGTGGAACTGCTTATGAATAGCCTACACAATTCCTTTTATCCAAAAATAGTGACCGCGGTGATGGATCAATCAAAAAAAGGCTCGACTCCAGGGATCAATCGTTACTATCACGGACTTACTGCTGTGGTCATGCTCTTGATCTGTGGAAGTATTCTGACCTTGCCGTGGGCAATCAAGATATTTGTTAATCGACCCGATTATCACGAAGCAATCCGATACATTCCTTACCTCGGTATCGTATACCTTTTTCGATGCACAAGGCTCTTCTTTACTGTGCCCTATGGAATTCTAAAATACACGAAGCCATTGCCCGTTATCTACATGATTGTTTCAGGATTGAAAATAGTATTAATATTTTTGCTCGTCGGTCTCATGAATATTTACGGAGTGATCCTTGCATCAGTGATTAGCGCTGTTGTGGAGGTTATCATGGTGAAGCTTAGTCTAAGACATGTGTTTGATTTCCAATTCAACGTTGTGAAGGTGATTGTCATCCCGTCGGCGTTGCTGCTTTTAATTGTTATTCTGGAACCCACTTTAGGGCTACTGTACCCCAACCTTGTCCACGTCTTCTATTTGATAAGCTGCGTCGGTTTGCTTTGGTGGGCCTATAGAAATGAAATCACACTCATAAATCCTTTCAATTCAAAGCAAGGTAAAACAGGAAATTCTTAACATTGCCGATGAATAGTCTTACTTTGCACTTTAAATAATGATTCCGGTTACGAAACCTTTTTTGCCACCGATCGAGGAATACGAACAGTATCTTAAGGATATCTGGAAGCGTAATTGGCTTACGAACAACGGCCCTCTGGTAAATGAACTTGAGCTAAAGCTCAAAGAATTCCTGGACATTAAACACCTGCTGTTCGTGACCAACGGCACGATCGCGCTGCAGGTCGCCATAAAAGCACTCGGGCTTAAAGGGAAGATCATAACAACACCTTTTTCATATGTGGCAACCACAAGCAGCATCGTATGGGAAGGCTGTGAACCCTTGTTTGTGGATATCGATCGCGAAACGTGCAACATAGATCCTAGCAAGATCGAAGAAGCCATTACGCCGGATACCGTTGCAATACTCGCAACTCATGTATATGGAAACCCCTGTGATGTTGAGGTGATCGATAAAATAGCACGAGCGAAAAACCTGAAGGTTATCTATGACGGGGCTCATGCTTTTGGAGTGAAGGTGAACGGCAAGTCCATCTTTGAATACGGAGACATCAGCACCTGCAGCTTTCAT
>DATHIE010000601.1:0-4275 GCA_035316905.1 Chryseolinea sp.
AAACCTTTCTCCACCGTTCCGCTTTTACCAAAGATGGCGATCACCCCTATCACTGGAATGGTGCCCGACATGGTAGCGATAATAAATTTTTTATAGTTCATTTCCAGGATACCTGCCGCAAATCCAATGGAGTCAGTTCCTAACGACGACAGCCGCGCGATGGTAATGGCTTTAAATCCGTACCGTTGAACGAATACCGCAATCTTGTCCTGAGATTTTTGTGACACAAATTTGTCGATGGCCTTTGGTCCGAGCGTTTTGCCAATGACGTAACCAAGCGACGACGAAGCAAACACTCCCGTCAAACAAATCAACGACCCCCATATGGGTCCGTAGCAAATAATAGCGATGGCGAACATCAGGAGGTTGGGAATAAACAACAAAAACATTTGAGCCGCCATAGCCAATATTAGTACGATAGGACCCAATGCACCGAATTTTTTCACCCATGTTTTGATTCTATCTTCATCCTCGCTGGTGATAATTTCAAATGCTTCGTTAACGCCATCCTTAAACCCTGGAAAAATGAAATAACTCGCTACGAGGCCTACAACGATAAGTATCGAAATCCAAAGGAACCAGTTCGGCTCTTTCCCCTTTTTCTTTTTTGTTGTTTTCGCTTGTATTGTTTTCGTTCCCATTGACCAATTGTTGAAAACCCAATGAAAGTTATGAAAAGAACACGCGAATCTTGGGCCAGTTATGAGCTACTGGGTGCCTGTCGGAAGACACGTTGTGCTTGCCCGTCCCCAGATGCATAGGGGCGTAGGCGGAGGTTGAATGGAGTGGGTGAATGGGTGTAGAGGCAGTGGAAGTGGGGAGTAATTTAACCATTGGCGGAATATTTTCGGACAGCCTGGATACCAAATCAATGTGTCAGCAAGGAGTTCGCATCATCCCCAAAAGCAATGAAGTTTGTCTTCTTCAACCAGCTTCACAAAGTCTTTCAAGCTCGTCACCGTAGGCTTTGGATCATAGGGATACCATTTAAGATTTGCACGTTGCCAAAATACCTTCCAATGATTCTTCCCTTTGACAAATGTCGCTTTTGCGACGTCTGGATAAATGATTCTTGGAGGATGGTCCCAATAATGACGGATCTCGTGAATAATGACGCTTTGACCATCAATTTTATATCCGATATCAAGTTGGGCTCGCATCTGTTCTGGTGGACGCATTCTTTCAAGGAATCCCTCCATGACTTCAATGATGTGCAGTAACTCAAGATTATCTACCGCATAACTCTTAGACAAAATAAACGCGTACTCTGTCTCGCAATTTACGCATGTATGGATATTTTTCGGAGGTCCAATCGTTTTGTGAAGCATTGAAAAGCTCCGCAAGATGTTACGGCCAAAAATCAGGCTTGGTCAATACTCCTCCTTGAAAGCGGCAGTCCGCACATCGCGCGTCCGTATACGAGTAGCCTGGGAAATAAGGAGCCAAACTTCCAACGAGGTAGGAATTTTCCGGCATGGTTTCGATATCCATGACGCATCTTAAATCCGGCCGGAGTGCTGCAGGTATTGAACACATCGTATCAAGCTCACAATAGTGATATGGCCACACTTGAAGATGATCGGGAAGGTCCGTTAATGGAACGAATCTTCTTTTCTCCGCCACAAATCCAGCACTAAAATATCCAAGCACTGGGATCGACGCATCCTGCGACCGAATGTTGCCCAGAATTTCGTAAGGCTGGGAATCAAACAAACCTCCAACACTTTCGGTAACACGTTGAAGATCCTGTAAATATTCATACTCGATTCTATCTATTACTCGTTGACGAACAAGGATGCTGTACAAAACGGAAATCCTACTGGTACCGCTTTGAATATATGTAAGGGGGAAATCACGCACGACATCATTGCTAAGCCTGACCGTAGACCCTAGAATTATTTTTGTGGACGGCTCCGTCTTATAACAAGTCTGTGCAATATCTTCAAACTTGCGTGGAACCACCTCTTTGTTAATGTTTGTGTAGTATGACGGCCATGGAGCTCGATATTCCCAGGTTTCAGTATAATTCCAAATGTAATAGCGGGAACTCTCCGTGTCATCGTGTGTATTGACCACCATCGTTATGCCTTCCTCCTCAGGACGCCATGCGACGCTATCAATCGGAGGGGTTTGCATCACTTTAATGTAATCGGAAGTATACACGCGGTTGTCAGACGTGCGGATGTTAAGCTGATACCTGGTTGATGCATCAACGATAAGTCCATACGCAGAGTATTTGCCGGAATCCTGTTCCTGCAATGTAAATGAATCACCGTTTTCAGAAGTAATTTTGACCTCCGCTCCCTTTTCCGCAGGATATCCATCGTTCTTACTCAGGGCGACTGCTTTTGTAAGCCTGACCGTAGCACTACTCTCAGTGGCATTGATAAAGCCATCCACCACCATAATAGAAACATTCTCCCCTATATCCGGTGCCAGATAGGGTTCAACGCAACCAATAATGAGAATGGCAATGAAACCAGGTTTCGCAATGAGGCCCCACTTGTTCACGCAGTTCTTGTTTCCTTTCAAGTTAATTCCTGACAATGGGAAATATAGAAATATTCTTTTACACGGATTTAATCAGTTATGAGCTAGGAGTTATGGGTTATGAGTTATGAGTTAGGGCGAAGGCATGGGGTGTGGGTATCCCGATAGTTATCGGGAACCGCGAGGCACACAAAGGCAATTTAAAGTTCTCCGCGCAACTTTGCGCTGTCCCGAGTGCTCGGGGTAAAACACACCCCCACCCGCGCCTACACGAAAATGCACTTGGCGAATCCAGCTAAAAGGTTGAGGTCGGAATGACCCCTAAATCCCCTTAAGGGGGACTTGAAATCCAAATTCTAAAAGCGAATTCACTTGAGTGTTGAGTGTTTTGTGAATAATTCTAAGGACGTCCGAAAGCAAGACGTAGGTGTGCTGCGAAGGATCTCATTCGGTAAAATGCAGGTCACAAAGGCCACGGAGAACCACGAAGGCCACCCCGATAATTATCGGGGCATTTCTCTTTGTGATGCGCCACCGCTATAGCCCCGATAGCTATCGGGGCGCACGCGGTCGTTGTGCAAACTTAGTGCCCATCGTGACCCTGCATTTTATTTCGCGGTGCAAAATTTCCTTGAACACTAGTAAGCACGTCTTTTAACATTTTTTCCGTGACCCATGGTGTCTAACTCAGGATAACGCTCGGTGGGTCTTTAATGCTCTTTAACGCGACAAAAACTATCTTGCATTAAATAATTCAAAGAATGAAACCACACGTCGTCTGCCACATGTTTAGCTCGCTGGATGGAAAGATCAGGCAAACCATCTGGGGATTGAAAGACCATCACAAATATTTTGAAGAGCCCGCGGCGAAGATTAAGACGGATGCGTGGCTTGTCGGTCGAGTCACCATGCAGGAATTTTCAAGCAGGAGAAAACATAAACTGCATAAAGGTGGCCCATATCTTTCAAAGGAGGACTTTGTCGCGTCGCAGCCATTAAAAAAATTCGCCGTGGTGATCGATCCTTCGGGGAAATGTTTTTGGGACGTTAACAATGTCTCGACGGAACACGTCATCGAAGTTCTCACGGAAAAAGTTTCGTCGGCTTATTTGTCACACCTACGCGACAAAAACGTTTCGTATGTCTTTGCTGGGAAAAAAGAATTGAACCTCGATCTGGTGCTGCGCAAGCTGTACAAACTGTTTGGCATTAAAAACCTGCGCATCGACGGTGGCGGTCACGTGAACGGCACATTTTTGAAGGCCGGCCTTATTGACGAAGTAAGCCTTGTTGTCGCTCCTATCGTTGATGGCACAACAGGAAACCTATCTTCTTTTGAAGTCGACAACACATTTGGCAAGCGTAAGGCCACGCATTTTCGTTTGAAGTCGTTCAAACGAATTTATAATGACTTCCTTTGGCTGCGGTATGAGACTGTCAGGGGTAAGGTCGTGCGGTAGATGTTTCCATCGACACCCCTAAATCCCCTGAAGGGGACTTGAAATCCAAGTTCTAAAAGCAAATTCACTTGATTGTTGATTGTTGATATATTGCCTGCCCGCCGAAGCGCTTCGCGTAGGTGGGAGTGTTGAGTGTTTCTTGAAGACGATTGCCTTCAGAAATTGACGATTGTCTTTAAGTGATAACAATCAACAACCAACAATCAACACATTCCCATCCTGGGGTATTTTACATCCCGCTGAAACAATTTCTACCGTGATGCTCGTTATTACATAAGACTCTTATGTATCTTAGCTTTCGTGCACCTGAACGATGAACATATCT
>DATHIE010000602.1:0-10171 GCA_035316905.1 Chryseolinea sp.
CCTTATCGGTTCGGCAATCGCCAATATAGAAAATGACAGAAATATGAAATCACTTTCCGAATGAAACTGGCGATTGATATTGCTTAGCGTTGATGCGTGGATTGAATCCAAACCATAAACGATAGTCATGGGCATCAGTGCCATGGGTGGCATGCTGTTGCTTGATACGTGGATTGTTCTCGGACTTCTTATCCTTCTTGCCATCCTTCATGGGTGCAGACTCTAAAGCTATCCGCAGATCTTTACAGTGGTTGGCATTGTACATCACCCTGGGCAGAGTGGAGTTCTCTTCCCGGTGCAGTGTATTGATAAAGTCATGCCTGGCCAGGTGCTCGGCATCGCCGGTCCGTTGTTGGCTAACGTACCATCCAGCCTTCTGCAGGATCTGTGCGAATTCCTGGAAGAGATTGTCTTTGCTGTTAGCCTGTCGATCGTTGCCTGACTTATCCCCGTACTGAAATACCTTCTTGTTCTTGTGATAGTGGTAGTAGGTGCAGAAGTCCTTTGCAATATCCTTGTGAATCCGTGGGTGATTGCTGTACATGTAATTAATGAACCTTACCGTCTTTGGCGGAATGGTGAACTTCTCATTGATATAATGTTCCTTCTCACTGTACTGATCGATCGTGATGCAGTTGAAGGCTCCCCAATCGTGGGAGATATTTATCGGCTGGTTCGGATCGCAGTCCTTATCCCAGCGACTGTCTTTACGCGAAAGCTTCTCAGCATCAAGGCCCAGATTGTCAATGAAGTTGTATTCGTAACTGTCGATGTACCAATGCCGATCGGAGAGAGAAGGATAAAACAAACTTCCAAGCTGACGGATCCGCTTGTTCATCACTTCGATCTGATAAATGATCGTAGGCATTGCACGCTTCCACTTTAGCAATACTTTCTCGGTAAGGATCTCCACGTTGTCCCAGCTGGTGCCTTCGATGTAAAAAGTATCATTCTCCGGATTGTTCGCCTCTGATTGTTTATTCAATAACCATTCGCCCATGGATCCATACGGCATAGAGCTGGTAAACTCTTCACCCAGGTGTCCAGGCTTGCCATGGAGCAGGACATGGGAACCTCTTATCGTTGGCGTGATTATCTGGGTGTAAGCATCTTCCTTCACCAGGAGAGATTCATCGGTTATCACCCAATCATAATTACCACCACGCATCAGGTGTGGCCGGTCCATCGAGCCTAAAACAATGGTTGTACCATTGCGCCAGGTGATTACGTTCTCGTATCGATCAGGTTTTTGATAGGGAGAATCAAACCACTGCGGTGGACGTTTCCCAATGACATAATCTTCTCCTTCTTTATATCCAAACCATTCCCAGGCTGATTTCATGGGAAGAAGCGTACTCGTTAAGATCTGCGTATACGTGGCACCGATAAACATACCGCGCGATCGCGGCATCATCGCCACCTTAATCATGACGCTGATTCCATTGATGAATGACTTTCCAAATCCACGGCCAGCAATGAGGACCTTTACCAGCTGCTTGGCCATCAGATAAAGCATAGCCACCGGGTTGAGATAAAAACCAGCTTTGGATTTTATGCCATTGATCATTCTTCCGGAGTTATATCGATGGCGTTGGCTGCCTGAGCTTTTTTCCTGAGCTCATTCATCTGCTTCTTGAGCGTCTCGGGATCCGCGTCGAAAATGATTGTTGCAGGTTTCCAATCTTTCGCATCCGTGTTGCTGTGATTCTTCAAATCGTTCAGCTCATTGTATTCCTTGATCAACCTGGCGGCTGACATATGTTTTCTTTTTTTAACAGCTTCACGAATGGCATTCAATAAGATTTCGCTCGAGATAGCACGCTGCGCAGCCTTACTTTGCTTGTTGCGATCGCCGAACAACATCTTAGCATGTTTCAGATCTTCATACGCGATAGATTCCTTCACGGAGTATCCATTCTCTTCGCACCATTTTATATGAGCGAGCACGGCCTTACGATCGGTAAGGATATCAGCCAGGTGACCCCAGATATTTATAAGCCGCTGCCTGATCTCTTCTTCCTTTGGCTTCAGGGTGATGCTGTTCTTCGGATCGTAGTAAAACTTCCAGATCCGTTCGAAGGTGCTATCGTTGATGCGATCAGCTGAACGCAGTACGACGGCGGTGGACTTTTCTTCACTCATGCTTTCCCTTCCATTACTTTAAGGCGCCGTTCAACATCATTATATTCCGCATTGGCCTTCTCAAGTTCCAATTCCCAATTGGCCACCTGAGCAGGCTTTGAAGGTTTAGCAGATTTCTGCAGCTTGATTTGCAGCTTGCATCGCTTATCAACGAGCTTTCGTTTCTTATCCTTCAATTCGAAGATCGTTTCTTCGTGGTGGGCTTCTGTCTTTATTTCCGGAAGGGCACCGTGCTGTTTCACGAAGGCAATTTTATCGTAATGCTGCTGCAGGGGAATCCGATAGCCTTCAATTTGCTGATAAAGATCTTTCAATTGTTCCTGGCTGGCGCCGCCTTCCACCATCATGCAGATCTGCGAGCTGAGCTTATTTCGCTCCATGCGGATCTCACCATATTCGCGTTCCAACTGATGAAGCAATACTTTCTCATCGCCATATTCCTTGACGAAATCAGTAACCTCAGAATGGGTTTCATCCAATATCTTTTGAGCGATTGGACTCCTGGTTGATCCTTTTATCCTAAGCTTAGGCAACGGCTTCGGCTTCTGTCGTTCAATCTCACGCTGTTCCAGGACCTTGTTTACATTCAGTTTGATCATAGACCAAACCTAGTTTGTGGCGATCGCCATTTTTAGGACAATAAAAAAAGTCCTGGGGCAAACCAGGACTCTCATTCTTACCAAACCCAAACCTAACGTTATGGCTTCTTTATCAATATGCCTCGTGCGGCGAGCTTCTCAGCCTTAGCAACCGTGATCTTGTTCAGATCGACCAGTGCACCACCGCCACCAGCATCAACGAAAATTCTCACAATGCCAGGTTTCACGGTATAGCTCTTCGCTACATCATCTGGCAACTTCAAAGCATCCTGATCCTTCAGGGCTTCTTCCTGAGCTTTCAGCTCATCTGATTTGTCTGACGGCTTCATATTATGCTCCTGGTGTTAAGGGTACTGTGCCTTTGTAATAAATCGCCTCGTGATTGGCGCTGTGCTTGAACTGGAAGGTTTTCCCACGTCGATCGGCACGAGCTGCACCTGAAGATCCCGAAGAACTTTCCAGATAGGCCGGAATGTCGCCGGTGAAAACATCGGTCGTATCATCGAAGCTGCCGATACCAAGCGCACGGAAGTTTCCGTTTGTGTCTTTGCAGATCACAACGCACGGTGTATTCAAAGCGAAGCGTTCAAATTCTGAAACGTCCTGCTTGCTTCCAGGGAAAAAAAATTCTAGCATGTTCTCCTTACTCTTACCATCACGGCTTCCAACGGTAGCATCGTCAAGCTTGCCCGTTTCTGCTGTATGATAGATGGTAATGAACTTCTTACCGGTCTTCATTACGAAGCTCTCAATGGTGTCCAACTTTCCAACTGCCGAGGCATCTGGAAACGTAAGGATATCCTCAATGGGCGCGTAGTAAATGTTGCCGATGATACCGCCCATGTTCTGCTGACCCTGCGTCCAACCAAGGTTGGCCAGCGTAAGTGCAAGCACACCCTTTGGAGCGTGCTTGCCAGACATGAGAATGAGTGCGATCGCGAATAACGTCCAGAATAACGGAACCCCTGCGGCAAAGCAGATGAAGCCGACAACCAGCACGCTGAAAAGGAGAGAGATTATAAATCGTAGTTTATTCATCTGTTCCTCCTTTCAGTCTTCGATCAGTTGAATGATGCCGCTTTTCATTTGAACAAGCTTGGCCAGTACTTCTGTGAAGGGTCCTACCTTCTTCGCCTTCGCTTCGGCTTCAGATCCGGCCACCACTTCTGCCGCATCATATTCAACATTGTCCATGTTGAACTTCATGCAGGTGAAATGGAACGAGCCTTCTTCTTCCGTTTCGAATTGGACATCTTTTGGATTTGCAACAGCGGCTACCTTGTGAGCCTTGAGCTGAGCTTCCAGTTGCGCTATTCGCTTTTGATCAGGAGTGAGCGCCTCGGCTCCCTCCTGTGATTTCTTTGCTTTTGCCATTGTGTGTTGCTACAGAGTTTAAGCCTGGTCGCCTACTTTAAGAGCAGCAAGATCTCTGATCTGCCATCCGATCACGAACTTGATACCGGTCTTCAGTGTGTATACATCTTCAATAACACTGATGTCGTTCATGTCGCTGAGCAAATCGGTACCCATGATCAAGTTCTCTTTTGGAGTACAGATCAACCGGCGTGAACCGTTCATCCAGGTAGCTGGAACAACCTCGCACTTGCGGCCTGTTTCAGGCAGGAACAAGTTGCCGGAAGGACTAGCATCTTCCTTGATGTACTTCGTGTTTTCAGAAAGTCCGTCGAGAAGGAATTCGTAATCTGTGTATGAACAGTATACGATCACACCGGCCTTTTTATACGCCGCACTTTGTGCACGGAATATTTTTTTGAATGCAGTCTTAGCTGTCGCGCCATCGGTGATTGCACCCGTAGCCGTCACTGAAAGTGTGGTGGCAACAATTTCTTCGGCGATGATCGTACCCAACCCTTTTGAGATTACGATCGCTGTTACATCGCTCCACTTCGCTGGATGCGTTGTTGGAGACTCAGCTGCCGAAGTATTCGTTACGCACTTGTACCATTTTGTTGGAGAGCCAAACGTAATGAACTCACCGGCAGTGTAGGTATCCCCAGCATCAAAAGGAACTACGGTTAGAGCTGAAAGATCCAATCCGAAGTATGCGGTTTCATCATTGATTTCGGCGCCTAACGCTTTCATCACTTCAGACCACACATATTGTTCGAATGGGATTGTCTTCTTGCTGGCACCGGATCCTGCACCTACTTGAGAAGCCATCCAGGTTGAACGATAGTCTTCAGGATCGATCAGCAGATCTCTCTTACCGACTTTCACCTCGAGTACGCGCGGCGTGTAGATCAGATCGCCGGTATCAGGTTCGTGTGAGCCGCTGTAAGGCCTGGCACCTTTTTTAACACGAAGCTTCGTAAGGTTCAGCTTCTTCTTAACGTTAGGAATCACCGTGATATCCTTGGCGATGTCCATACTATTTATCAGCGTGCTGAATAGCTTCTGTTCATATTCACCCGGGAAGGCAGCTAATGCAGAAACATCAGCAGCCGTGATGAAGCTCACACCATTGGGAACTTTGCTGTAGTTGTTAATCGCCTTCGTAAGCAGATACACAGAGCCAGCGCCAACGGCAGGGTTAAAGCCGGCCATGAATGCGATCAACGCACCCAGGAACAGCGGAAGGATTTTAAAAGGAGAAATTGTTTTCATGGATTATAGAAAGTTATTGTTTAAGGCTTCAGCATACTGTTGTGCTTCCTGGTCTGCAGGCGTTTCTTTGCGCGCTTCCTTCTTCTCTTCCTTTTGGATGATATTAGTCGTCGGCGCTGCAGGCGTTTCGTCCATCTTCTTCTGAAGATCTTTTACCGATTGTTCCAGCGTTGCAACCTTCGTGGTAAGCGAAACTATTTCGGCTTCTGCCTTCTTGGCTTTTGCATTCGCGGCCTTCAAGGCAACATTAAGCTTGGTAACGGATGTCTCTTCCTTCACTTCAGCTTTCGCTTGTGCTTTGGATTCAGACGCATCGCCAGCTGCTGCGGCTTCGGCAACGGCAGACCAGTTGTCATCTTCTGTAGTAGCTGGATCTGTGGGAGGTTCGTTACCGGTGTTGGCATCGGTTTTAGTTTCGAATTTCCTGTCATTACCTTCGCTGTCTTCGTGAAGGCAGAATGCTCCATCGCCGGAGCCGTCCGTGTTGAACACCATCGTGTCCGTCCACCGGGGCGTGTTATCTTCTGCGGCCGGTGCATCACCTTCGGCAGATTTCTTTTCTTCCTTCTTTGGATTGAAGAAAGAACTCACTTTCGATTTTAGACTCATTGAATTATTATTGGTTGAATTAGAAATAGAGCTTGCTTTTGGTTTGGCAGACGCTGACGATTCTGCCGCTTTGTTGATGGCATCCTGCAATGATCCCTTGCTATCGGCAAGGCCATTGGCAATGGCTTCATCGGTTGGATACATTTTGCCGGTGAACATTAAGCTATCATCTTTCAGTTTGTCACCACGACCAGCCTTTACCGCTGATATGAAACCTTCCACACCAAGGCGCAGATCTTCATCCAGTTCGGCGCGAACCTTTTTTGAAACAGGCTCGATGTAATTAAAGAGTGCTTTGTTGTAGGATTGAGGCGCACGGAATATTTCAATGCTCGGAAAGTTTCCGGCTTCAATCATATTTTGAACGTTCTCCGAGATGATAAGGGAACCGATCGAGCCCACTTCAGAATCAAGCAGGCTATTCATCATGATGTGCTTCGTCTGACTGGCCATCCAATAATGAGCGCTTGCCGCATAGCCATCTACAAAACCAACCGTATTTTTTGGAAACGTGCCGATCTTATAGCCGGTCTCTTGCGTGCCATCGTGGCTTCCACCTGGTGCATTGTTGAAATGAAATACAACGCCGGCCACTTCCGGATCCTTGGCGATCTTTGACATTACGTTTTGATAATCACGCATGCCATAACTGCAGGCATCACCATTCTTTGTAATTGCACCCAACATGGTAACTATGGCAACTTTCTTCCCGGATGACGATTTAGCAACGCGATATGGAGGTACGCCATCATCCCAATCAAAAACTATCTGAGCATCCAGGCCAGCATAGAATGAGGAAATTACTTTTTCATTGCTCTCACGATTTTGTTTAAAGAATTTTTCGATACTGCCCTGCTGGATAGAACGCAGAATGATGGGCGCCATTCGATTGGCGAACATCGGTTCAATGAGCCAGGTCTTGTAGGAAAGTATTCCAAGCATAGTGGCCGGAAAATTGAATTTCTTCCAGCCATTGCTTTAGGACAATGATTTTTGGCGATCGCTAAACGGTGATAATTATGGCTTTAGGTTGCTTTGTTCTTTATCAACCATTTTATCGATGAGCTCGGTCTTCTTCGCTGAGCTCTTTGAGGATCCGAAGTACCAGGACACGATGTTCACAAAGGTTGCGTCGACGATACCGATTAGTGTGTGAAAGATAGCCGTGTTATGCTCCGGAATTTCGATGTAGGCGAGTGCGTAGTTGCAGAATAGAAATGAAGCGCAGGCAGTCAGGAGTACGAGCGTCTTGGAAAGGTCGATTTTTTCGAGGTAGGAGTGAATTATATTTTTCATTCTATAGCCTACTTATGTACGTGCCAATTTTTTTAAGGTAGTTGTCCTATGGATTGTAGATAAGTATAAAGTTTAGCCCTTGCCCAGACGCTTAAATGAGTCGTTATAAAAATATCCCCCATTCGTTGCGTTCCTGTTACAGAACTAGAAGATTGTAACCTACCCCATCGCATTGTATCTGCTGCACCCCAAACAAGGTCAGGTCCTTGTCCTGTGTTTGTTCCCGCTTGATCAGTTAGTGTTTGTTCAACTTTGTTGATAAAAATTTTATTTGGATTCACACCCACTCTAAAAGATAACATTCTATTTGTTCCGGCATTAGTGTCAGTAACACCGTGACGCGTTACAGTTCCCGCACCGTCAGTGTGTTCAATATGTAAATAGCTGGCCGGTGAATTACTTGAACTGTTGTGCATGAAGGCATAGCGATTGACGTTCGTGCCGGTATTGCATATCCCCATGAACACGGCTCTTGCGCCGGCTGAAGATCGCTGCGCAACCATTGTGAATTCAAAATCACCGCTGGCAAGTATGGTAGACATATAAGAATACCCTGAAGCGGTCCAATGCCGATTACCCCCTGTCATTGCCCACCAATGATTAGTATTGTCCCACAACGGATAGAAACCGGCCGAGAAATAAGAAATCCCATTTACTGAACCCGGGTCGACTAGGTTGTACATTCGCGAACCTTCGTTTCCGTCTGCATCCCAAAACCTAACACCCGCTGCTTGCCATTGTTGGGTTAAATCATATTTAGTTGTTTTTTCACCAGTGTACCACGCAATTAAAGTATCTCCAAGATCGTAAGGCGTCCAGTCACTTGATGGTGCTGGTGCTAGTGGCTTAACGCGAACCTGCATATAACGGTCAGTTGTAGGAGTAGACTGCCATGAACCCGGAGTAGTTGAACCCCAACCGTCATTCGTACCGTTAGCGTCATAGATAACAAGGTCATGATATTCGCGTGTTGTTTCAGGCGTTGTCGTTGGTGCTGTACCTGATCCACGAAATTCTATCTCCCCATTTTCACCTTCACCAAAAGTCCAGTTACCTAATGTCTGCTGTCCTGTGAACGCACCATAATCTATAACTGGACCGATTGAAAACCCTACTCCTTTTATGGCCTCTGTTCCAAAAACTCCCGTGATGATATTTCCACCGCTTAATTGCCATACCTCCGAGAAACGATCCATGTGCGGGGATCGGTAAAATTTTTTATACCATCCTCTTGGATCAGTATGCCACAACCTACAGCCAAACGTTATATTACCGTGTAATGGAAAACATTGATCACTGTTAATCCAAAAAGTCCCGTCGGCTTGATCAACTGTGAAGCCCTCGACAACGCCTGACATACTTGTCATTGGGTAAGGATATTCTGCAATATCTTTTCCATCCGTATAGTGCTGTTCTCGTATGGTTCCGGTTGGGTTCTGTGAAGAAATTCCGCCATTATAAACCATCTTTCCACCTGTCAAATAGTCTATACACGAACCTTCATTTGCATCATAATAAGATGTGAATGTGTGCGTCCATGTTCCATTGACTTTTTTGTAACCGTAAACTAATTCACCATCTGAGGATAGGTAAACTGTTTTCGATCCATAGTCATAGCTATTAAATGAAAGCTCAGGTCCTAATGATGAGAAGTCAATTGTTTCCAAAACGGTTCCGGCGTAGTTCCTTCGTGTAAAACTTTCATCCCCCGGGTCCTGTGAATAAAATTCCCTATTGATCGGATCAATAGACAACCCTTGACCTGACGATCCGGCCAAAGTTATATCTTCATCGTGTGCAGGTTCGTTTCCAGCCCCCAACGTTGCCGCTGCTGTAAACGCTTCACGTGTCATGAAGTAATTACCGCTGGCTCTGACAATAAAACGATCTGTTAAAGGATCGTAAGACAAGCCAGTGTTTGTTCCGGTCATGTCCGCAACGTCTATCACATTTGATCCTGTTGCAAATGGGCCATCAAGGTCGGAATATCCAAATCCAGTTTTATTGGTGATATAACTATATGTTGAAGTGTTGTACTTAACATTAACAGAACTAATCTGTGGACCTGTAGCCCCTTGTGCGTTAAGCATAAAAAACATATCCTGTCCATTAGACATGGAAATGATTGATGAAAATAGAAGTATGAATATTCCTTTCATTGTTCCCAATTTGAAATTGCTACTTTGTAATCTGTACCATCTTTATAGATAACCATAACCCAAATGTCTCCAGAGTTTCCAACAAGCGTTGCGGTATTGTCTCCAGTCGCAATTCCATTAACCCTACAAAGTGTGTTAGATGGAAAGGTGTAAGTTGTTGTAGCAGTGTTCAACGTAATAACTGTAGTTTGAAAATCAGAAGTCTGTGAAAGCGTCCATGTAACCGTCGCCTCATCGCTTGTTAAAGTGTGCTTTGTTCCGGTTATCGTTATAGCTGATCCATCCGTGAGCGAACTTGATGTGTTTGCAATAGCTAGTTTTTCGCCGTCCAGTTCATTGATCGCCGCTTGTGCCGTTGTGGCTGCAATGTTGCCGGCCGGAGTGTTAATGACGGCAGTTCCTGGAAGTCCTGTTGCATTTGTTAAGACCAAAGCGGACGGCGTTCCAAGCGCTGGCGTCGTAAAAGTTGGTGACGTTGTGTATGCGACGACGCCTGTTCCAGACTCATCCGTCAATTTCCCGGCGAGATCTGAGCTGGAGAATGTAGACATCTTCGCGGTCGTGACAACGTTATTATCAATTGTCCAGGTCACACCGGATCCAGTGACTGTGATATCACCTTTATCTCCGTCCGTTACGCCAACGCCACTGCCGGATCCCAATGAGATCGTCGATCCATTTTGCCTGAACCGAAACTTGTTCGAAACAGAACTATAAAACACCGTACCGTTAGTGAGGTTC
>DATHIE010000603.1:0-6908 GCA_035316905.1 Chryseolinea sp.
TTCCTACAATAGAAAACACAAGACCAAGCGCTGCAACACCAATCGGTAGAATAACGAGAGAAAGCCCGCCAAAATCATCATTCACTGTGGCCGTCGCTCCAAGTACCATGGTAGCCAGAATTGTACTCACAAACGATCCAAAGAGATCGGCGCCCATCCCGGCAACATCACCCACATTATCACCCACGTTGTCTGCTATAACAGCTGGATTCCTTGGATCATCTTCAGGTATGCCAGCCTCGACTTTGCCCACAAGGTCCGCTCCAACATCCGCGGCTTTTGTAAATATCCCGCCGGCTACACGGGCAAAGAGTGCGATACTTTCTGCACCCAGTGAGAAGCCTGTGAGGATCTCTAATACCCTGTGAATGTGTGTGCCATCCGTATTGAAAAAATATTGTAATCCAGCAAAAAGAATCGTTAATCCTAGAATACCTAATGCGGCAACAGAAATACCCATTACACTTCCTCCGGTAAAGGAGATGTCAAATGTTTTGGCTAAGCTAGTTCTGGCAGCATGCGTTGTTCGAACGTTTGCTTTGGTCGCCACGCGCATTCCAATGAATCCAGCCAGTGCTGACAGCGCTGCACCAACGACGAATGCCAGTCCGATAACCGCGTGAGAGGACTCCTTGTTAGCGCTGATGGCCAACACAATAGAAATCACAATCACGAAAATGGTAAGGATTTTATACTCCGCTTTTAAAAACGATAAAGCGCCTTCAGCAATGTATTTCGCGATTTTTTGCATTCTTTCATTTCCGGGGTCTTGTTTTGATATCCACTGCGAACGAAAAAAAGCAAAGGCCAACGCCACACACGAAATCCCAACAATGATCAAAGCGAAGATAGAACTAGTCATACTTATTTAAAGATTAGGTAAAATAAACGCGAATATATTGAACAGCATACACACTACAACGACTTGCCGGTTGAATTCAATTTGCTTTTTCGTATGCTATAAGCGAAATAGATCACAATACCAATAGCCATCCAGACAATAAGCCGGAGCCAGGTATCGCCCGGCAGCGTGGCCATAACACCCAGAGATGTGAGAATACCCAGTATTGGAACATAGGGAAAAAGAGGCGTTTTAAAGGGACGATGTAATTCCGGGCTCTTATAGCGGAGCACCAAAACACCGGCGCAGACCAGGACAAACGCCAGGAGTGTTCCGATTGAAACTAATTCACCCAGTAAATTGATGGGGAAAAGTCCCGCTACGACCATGGCAAAAAAGCCTGTGATAATAGTTGTTATATAAGGAGTCTTGAATTTCCTGTGAACCTTTCCGAATCCCCGGGGTAACA
Source organism: Chryseolinea sp. (assembly GCA_035316905.1). Lineage (GTDB taxonomy): Bacteria > Bacteroidota > Bacteroidia > Cytophagales > Cyclobacteriaceae > Chryseolinea. The sequence goes on from DATHIE010000603.1 coordinate 1,311, forward strand.
ACCCATCGTTCGACATGGAAAAGAAAATCCGGGTTTGACCTAAAAGCTGGACAAGGATCACAGAACTAAGCCCTGCGATTGCTCCCACCTTTATAGGGGTTCGTAACCATTGCAACGATTGCCCTGCTGAATCTACTGCAACTGCTATTGGTGCCGAGGTATTCAGCATCGTATAACTTACCATCCCGGTCATAACAAAGCCCACGAGTATGTATAAAATTGTACATATAATGAGTGATCCCAGGATTCCCCAACGCATATCCCTCTGAGGATCTTTAACTTCCTGTGCTACAGTAGAAATAGCATCAAATCCCAGGTACGCATAAAAGACTATTCCTGAAGCGCGAAAGATACCGCTCCAACCGTACTGCCCAAATGTCCCGGTATTTTCAGGAATGAACGGCGTCAGATTTTCAGGAACGATGTACATCAACCCAAATCCAATGAATAGAAGGATAACTGTTATTTTAACGACAACGATAACGTTATTAAAGTTGGCTGATTCCCGGATCCCGATGGCGAGCAGGGTTGTAGTTATGGCTATAATAAACATAGCAGGAAAATTCAAAAAGCTTCCTGTCAGATGCCATTCATGTGTTGCCGTATCGAATGCAAAGGGCGCATTACAAAGCGCATCCGGAATGTAGATGCCAAAGTCCTTTAAAAAGCTCACCACATAACCGGACCAACCCACAGAAACTGTGGCTCCTCCAAAAAGATATTCCAGTATCAAATCCCAGCCAATGATCCAGGCCAGAAATTCTCCCAGGGTGGCGTATGCGTATGTGTAAGCACTACCTGCAATCGGAATCATCGAGGCAAATTCCGCATAACATAGGCCTGCGAAAGCGCAGGCGATCCCGGCGACAGTAAAAGAAATGATGATTGCAGGGCCTGTATAGTTCGCCGCAGCCTGTCCTGTAAGAACAAATATTCCTGCACCGACAATGCCACCAATGCCCAGCATGATAAGGTTAAATCTTCCAAGGGTCCGCTTCAGTTCGTTCGCATTTTCGGAAGTTTCAGCTATGAGTTGCTGAATTGACTTTTTTACCCAAATATTCGCCATGTTATGAATTAGTTAGAGACACTGAAAGCAGCTGAAGATACAATATACTTTCACTCCCGTCCATGCTTATTTTTTCTATATCGATTTGACTATACGCTCATTTTAAAATTTTAATGCAATCCTGATCATCTGCAGAACCAGGATAGCAGGTACGATGCGCATCCTTTGCGAATTGTACCTGCTTCCGGTTTTTACCCCTCTTATCAAGAGTTGGACAATTAAATCAAATATTCTTGTGTTAGCTATCCTTCTATGTCAGTTGTACCTTCTTAGGTGCTGCCTTATCAGTCTTATCCAATGTTTTTTTCTTATCAAATATCAATACCGTAGGAGCCGCTATGTAAATGGACGAATAGGTTCCGACCATAACTCCAACCAACAATGCAAAGGAGAACCCTCTTAGTACCTCGCCGCCAAAAATCAACAATACCAAGACCACGATGATCGTCGTTCCGGATGTTATTATTGTTCTCGACAATGTATCGTTCAAGGCATCATTCACGATTCGTTTTCGGTCGCTGGTATAACCCATCGCCATATTTTCACGGATACGGTCAAAAATAATTACGGTATCGTTAATGGAATAACCTATTACCGTTAGTATCGAGGCAACAAAGATCTGATCGATTTCAAACGAAATGCCAAAAAGGTCTGCGATAGCAAATGCAGCAAATACAAACAAGGCATCATGTACCGTCGCGATGATCGCACCTAAGCTGTACTGCCATTTATTGAAACGAAACAGGATGTATACAAAAATCCCCAGTAAAGAAAGTAAGCTGGCCTTCCACGCAGATTCCTTGATATCATCAGCGACAGTTGCGCCAACTTTTGATGAGCTGGAGATCGTAAAATGATTTTCATCTACGGACCCTTCAGTACCCGCATACTTTGATCCACTGAATTTTTCAAGGTTGGTTATTAGTGTGGATCTTACTTTTGTATCGGCTTCTTCGGAGTTATCTTCAATCTGGTATGAAGTTGTGATCTTCATGATATTATTGCCTCCGTAGTTTTTCACTTCCGTACCTGCGCCTTCGAAGCCCTCGGTCAGAGACACTTTCATGTCAGTCGCTTCAATGGGTTTGTTGAATGTTACCACAAATGACCGACCGCCTTTAAAGTCAACACCCAGGTTTAACCCATTAATTAAGATCAGAATAAAACCGATTACTACGACAGTATTTGAAGCTATAAACACCATTTTACTTTTGCTTATGAACTCAAAATACTTTCTTCTCTTTATCAACCTGGAAATAGGCGTCTCAAAAGAAATTTTGGAATGATCTGTACGGGACATCATCCATTCGATAACCAATCTGGATATATAAATGGCAGTAAAGAATGAAGTAACAATACCAATGATCAGCGTTATAGCAAAACCCTTGATAGGTCCCTGTCCAAACAGGAAAAGGAATATACCCGTAATCAGGGCCGTTAAGTTCGAATCGAATATGGATGCAAAAGCGCGTTTAAATCCGCTTTGAACAGCAGCTACTAAAGTCTTACCCTTGTCAACTTCTTCTTTTATCCGTTCGTAGATCAAAACGTTCGCGTCCACTGCCATACCCATTGTAAGAACTATACCAGCTATACCGGGTAGTGTTAATGCGGTGCTAAAAGACGGTTGCGCTAAAATTCCGAGAATAAAAAAGATGTTAAACAAAAGGGCAAAGTTTGCAATCCAGCCACCACGTGAATAGTAAGCCACCATAAACATCACGACCAATATTAGTCCGCATGCTGAGGATATAAAGCCGGCTTCTTTTGCGCTCTGCCCAAGCGTTGGGCCTATAATTGCCTCTTCAACAATAGTACAGGGTGCAGGTAAAGAACCTGCTTGTAAAATATTTGCCAAATCCTTCGCTTCTTCGATCGAAAAATTTCCCGATATCTGCGAATTGCCATTTGGAATTTCACCATTTACACCTGGTGCTGAGTATACTGAGTTATCCAATAAGATTGCAATTCTTCCTCTTGGGTTTTTGCTACTGGCATCACGCGTCATTTTTGCCCAGATCCTTGAGCCGGCTACATTCATCGTCATACTAACCGCAGGTCTGGCATATTCATCTGTTGACAGACGAGCTTCGTTAATTACGTCGCCTGATAGCTTAGGTACAGCATCACGGCCAACGTCAATAAAGTGCAGCTGAAGAGCTTCGTTGTCCAATTGATCTTTCTCCGTCTTATATGCCCAAAATACTTTCACGTTGCGGAGAATCGCCGCAATGTCACTTCGTTTAAAGATTTTGTTTATTTGAGCCGTGTCAGTCAGCGCATAACGAAACGCTCCAGGAGGTGTGCTTAGCGCGAACAACGGTGCAACTGCACTATTTTGAAGTGAATCGAGACCTTTTGCTTTTGTTGAATCCTGTGCAGGCGCAGTCGCCGCGCTGTCAGTGAGCAGCGAAGAAAGATCTTCTGATGCATCCGGTGTAGTTGTTGTTGCCTTTGAACCTTGTGCTTTCTGTTCCTTCACCAATAGTTCGTTTATAGCCATGAGCTGAGAATTAAGAGTACTCGGCTCTGTTACATCCCAGAATTCAAGATGCGCTACACCCTGTAAAAGCTTACGCACGCGATCGGGGTTATCGATACCGGGTACCTCTACCTGGATGCGGCCTGTACCAGGCAATTGCTGGATGTTAGCGGAAGACGTTCCGAATTTATCGAGACGGTTCTGAAGAATAGTATATGACCTGTCGATGGCCTTATCTATCTCTTCATTTACCATATCCATCACTTCTTTATCCGTGGAACTTGAGGTTATCCTGCCACGGGTTGAGGCATGCGTGAACATGGACGCCAGGCTTCTTTTAGAATTAGATTGCTGATAAGCTTCATAGAACAGGACGCTAAAGTTTCGCGTATCCTTTCTGCTCTTCATCTGAGCACTGTATAATGCTTTAAGGAATGTGGAATCAGAAGTGTTGCCTGCCAATCCTTTGATAATGTCCACGGGAGACACTTCCAGTGTTACGTGCATACCACCCTGGAGGTCAAGCCCCAGGTTCAACTCGTTGTCCTGTACTTCTTTGAAAGTATATTCTAATCCGAAAAAATTATAGACTGGCTTGTCCCGGATTGAATCCAGGTACACTTGTTTTTTGTTCGAGTTTACAATTCCCTTCGCATCTGTTGAAAATTCCTCGGCGTCACTGTTAACACGGTGCGACACCACTGTAAAGGACAGATAGTAGACACAGAGTAGTGTAATCACTACGGTTAATGAAATAACGAAACCTTTGTTTTGCATATGAGTTTTACCTTAATTAATAGAAATTTTTTACCCCCGTGAACCGGAGAGCAAGTGAATTCAGAATGTACTGAACAGCAAAATGTCAGGGGGCATTTGAGGGGGCTATGACCCTGAAGAGATCCGGAAAGAATCCCTTTATGATGCAGGAAAAATCAACAACTAGTTTTTCGTTAAGTTCGGTCTTAAAGAGAAGTTCCTCACTCCACGGAAGCTCCTGATTGATCACTTCAACTTTCGTGGACGATGGAAGCAGCATACTACTTTTAATAGTGTACTCCTTTGAATTTTTCTTCTTCGTAGGTTTTACCGAAGTGTTAGAATAGGCGGCTGCGCTTTGAAGCTGTGAAAATAAAATAAGCAGCAAACACATTACCGTTCTTGCTGTGCTTGGCTTGGCTAGCGTGGAAATTTTTCCTGACCCTTTCACGGCGGCAAATCTAAACAAAAAAAAATTATAACATCCCTCGGGTACGACTAAGTTGCATTTCATCAGGCCTTCCTCAGGAGCGTTCGAACCTAAAGAATAGCCTCTCCATGAGCGCCTGAAAAATGGCTATTTCCTATCGAAATGCACGATAAATCTTCATTTCCCTAAAATTGCGTTTAGATTGTTTTTTGTAATATTTTATAGGGGAATAATCTTTTTGAGGAGAATTTTAATTTACATTTGCCAACCTATGAGAATTGACAAAAACAAAACCAGGCGCGTTGGAAGGCTTATGCTGGACGCGATCATGCTTGCTTTTGTTTTCACTTTTTCATTGCCCGATACCAACGCTATTGACAGGGACAGCAAGCACAAACTCACTATAAGTGCCTCACCTCTTGATCAAATTGTGTTTGGCGACTTGAGCTCTTTTTCGGGTCCTCTGGTTAACAAAATTCAGTTTGCGAATAATGAATCTGGGGACGTGGTAATTAATTACCCACGTTTTGAAATAGCCACCCGTGTGGCTTTTTTAATTGCTCCGTCCTTGTACAATACTTTGAATTCAAACACTACGATCAACGCCCCGTAGCACGTTATCATTTTTGATTGTTTTTCCTTAGTATTCTAAGGTACTATTACAATTTTAATATAAATTCCCATTTACGTATTTATAAAGCTTGCAGCAATGGTAATTACAGTGCATGATTCAGGATATAGTGATAAAAACAGGTCATTTTGAAATGAAATTCTCGTTCACTCCTATTCGATCATACTACAAGCTGTTTGTTACCAGAGTAGCGAGCAGAGTTGGATTGTTTCTTATAGAACATAAATTTG
>DATHIE010000604.1:0-20883 GCA_035316905.1 Chryseolinea sp.
TTCCATATTCTATGGTCATCTCAGCTTTCACTTCTTTGACTAACTTCCTCGTGTGGTCTATCATTTCAGCAGGAAAAAGTGGAAGCTTTCCGAGGTCGGCCAGGACCTTTGCCAACGGGCCCAGGTTTGCTTCAGGTAGTACCCGGTCTACTTTCGGAAGGGTTGAACAATAGGCGATGATTGCGCCCATGTCGGTTTCACTCAACAGCGTATATTCATGCGCAGGCATAAAAATTAGCGGTGTACCACCTTTTGTAAGACCATGTTTTAACGCCCGCACGAAATCCATTTCACTATAGTCCGCTGGGCGGCCGCCCTTTCCTTTAGTAAGATTGGCTGCGGAGAGAACGCCAAACGCAGCGTCATTCACAAAAATTTTTCCGCCCAGGTCAGCACTATGGCAGCCTGCGCATCCCTTGGTTTTTACAAGTCGTGCGCCCAGGGCCAGCGATGCCGAATCCTTTCGGATGTCGATGGATTGAAGTTGAACGTCATACTTTTTATATAAACGTTGCTCTGTGCGGATATACACCTTTGCATAATAAACTGAACCCGCCAGGATGATCACCCCCAGAAAAATGCCTGTAAATTTTAAGATCTTCTTGATCATAGGATTTAAATCGTTTTTTAAGGCTTTTACGGCCCAACCTTAACGCAAAGCCTACGTTAAACGGAGCATCTTATCCGGCAAAAGGATTAACTATGAAGGAATATCTCCCCTTAGATTACTCACAAATCATTCCTGCAAACACTCCAGCCTTTTCTCAACCGTCAACCGCGGAGTTTACCGACTTTGATGTTATGGACAACGACCTGGGAAAGATGGCCATGAGCTGCCTGTCTTTGCCGCATATGCAGGTAGTTAAGTTTAATGGAGAAGTTCGTCAGAATGTGCATCTGAAAAAACAAGTAGAGGAGGAGACCACCGTCGATACATGCGTGTTTCTCGATGGCAATGTTGAATCTGAGTTCATGGGATTCAATGGCCGCTTTGTGATGAGAAAGGGTTATCAGAATTTTTTATATCAGCCCTCGAATGTTTCTGATCATTATTTTCCCAAACAGAATCTCAAGGTTTTTCACATTAATGTTGATCGTCAATATTATACCACCTTGTTGTGCGACCAGGAAAAGTGGTCTAGTGAACTGAAGGAAAAACTTCTAAACAAGGAACCGATTCAGGGATCCATGGATCACATGCAGGTCTCTCCGCAAATGTTTAACATCGTCAATGATATTCTCAACTGTCCCCTGAGCGGCAACCTACGGGCTATTATAATTGAAGCCAAGATCTTAGAATTTATTGCGTTGCAGCTAAACCAAATGGTAAAAGAAGACCATGGGAAGAGCACGCAAAAAATGAAACCGGCAGATCGCGATGCACTTTTCGCCTTGAAAGAGTTCCTCAACAAGACGTTTACGAAAGAGCATTCATTGAGGACACTATCGAAATCCTTTGGTCTTAACGAGTTCAAGCTCAAGCGGGGATTTAAAGAACTCTTTGGAACGACAGTATTCGACTACTTGCATGATCTTAAAATGGAATACGCCAGGCAAAGACTCTCAGCCGAAGATGTATTGATTAATGAAGTCTCGGGGCTGGTCGGTTACAAGAACCCCAATCATTTCTCTACGGCATTCAAGCGTAAATTCGGAATCAACCCTACGCAACTTAGAAGACTTTAGTACTGTCTTCAAGAGCGATTGCCTCCTTATCAGAGACCTAGGCTAAAGGAATGGGTTTTACAAACGAAATTAATGCCGGCGAACCTGGACGCGACGGATCTGTTTCAGTCCATCGAAATAATAGACAGATGTAAAAAAAGAAAAAGCTCCTTCGCAGTCTGCACTCGTCGAGTTGACATTGACGATTCGTGGATGGTGCAATGAGGTATTAAGTCCACTCAGCACAGCTCAGAATGACGGTTCTTATTAGTTAGGTTAATAGAGAGGGAAGATTACTTCCCTGACTTTTCAGGATGGTTGTCGAGATTGAAAAGCTCGTTCAAAATTTCAGACAACGATTCGGCGTCACCGCGTTTGCATGCGGCCTTTAAGTGAAGCACCGGATATTTAAGAATCTTTTGCATGAGTGACTTGCTCATCTCTTCCAGCATCTCGGCTTCACCTGGTTTTGCATTCTTAATATACCTGGCAATCTCTTCCTTGCGGATCTGCTCGAGCGTATTCTTTAGCTTCTGTATAGTAGGAGACACTACCATTTCTTTTGACCAGTCGCCGAATTCGTGTTTCGCTTCTGAAATTATCGCCTGAACCCGTGGTATGGAAGCCTTTCTCTTTTCCAACGCTTCGTTCGTCTTCTCCCTGATATCATCAAGGTTGTACAGCACTGCGCCGGCAATCTCTTCAACTTCACTATCCACACTACGCGGCATAGACAGGTCGATAAAATATTTATGCGAGTTGATCCTGAGTGCACGTATCATTTCTGATGTGATAAGGGGAACATTTCCCGATACTGAACTTATAATAACATCAGCCTTGGCGATTTCTACAGCAAGCTCATCGATAGAACCCCACTCGAAGCCACAACGCTCGGCAAGCTTTTGTGCTTTTTCAGCAGTACGATTGAGAATCTTTGCGTTTGCCAATCTTGAGCTTATTAGGTTAAGGCAAACGTCATGGCCAATCTCGCCCACACCTAAAACTAATACTCGGGGCTCACGAATTCCTGTTGTCAAATCATCTGCAAGTTCTTTTGCCGCATATGAAATAGACGCCGCGCCATCGCGGAAGGAAGTCTCCTGAACAACTCGCTTGTTCGCAAAGAAAATTGTGTGCATTAAGCGATGAAGGAATGGACCCGCCATGTTTTCATCGGCACTCCATTGGTAAGCTTTTTTTACCTGACCACTTATCTGAAGATCTCCGATAACTTGTGCATCAAGTCCCATCGCTACATCAAATAAATGCTGTATCGCATTCTCATCACTAAAGCGAGTGAAGTGTTGCTCCAGATCCCCTGAAGTATTTTTGATCAGCGAAAGGCCCTTAAAGATTGCCTTGGAATAATCCTGCTCCGCCAGATAATAGATCTCAGTGCGATTGCAGGTAGACACAACCAAAACATCTGTCGCCGTCGTATAGTCCCGCATAAAATTAAGGAGCCTTTTTGAAGCTTCTTCGTTCAGCGCAACCTGCTCCCGGATTGCTACCGGTGCTGTCTTATACGTGAGGACTAATGCTTTGAAGTTCTGTGTCATGTCGAGCTACAAAAGTAAAATCTGCGCGAAATCCAGCGCTGACAAACGTCAATTAAATCGCAATTTAGAATGTGTATAAATAAGGTATCCAAAATCGCCTGCCACTATTACGCGTAAACCTGATTCTAAGTTCGTATCCTGGAACTAATTATTTTAGACGATTCGGCCTACTACTTCAGGATCCCTCCGGTAAGAAAAAATGTAAGGATATCCGTTCAGCACGAAAGCCTTCAGCCGCGGGAAAATCGCCATTTTAGGTTACCGTTTTAAGTTATGCGCGGGATAAGACGTTGGGTAAAAGAATCATTTGCGCTTTCCCATTCCCAGGCCAATGGCTTCATCGTCCTGTTGCCCTTGTTGGGAATAATAATTTTCTCAGGCCCTGTCTGGCACTGGTACATTAGTAGCAGAGCTGATGACAGGTCACGGGACGTTGCCATACTCGACAGTTTGGTAGCACTTTGGGAGGCACAGCCAATTGCGAGGGGAAACGCAGCCCTTCCGTCAGGAGAATCAACTTTATTCCATTTCGACCCAAATCACGCGACACAGGAAGAACTCCAGGCGTTGGGTTTTTCGACAGGCCTGGCGACAAGAATCGACCGTTATCGACAGAAGGGCGGAAAGTTTTTGGTGAAGAAAGACCTGCTTAAAATTTATGGTATTGACTCGTCGTTCTATAAACAGCTCTCTGCTTTTATCGATCTGCCGGAACGGTCGGAGCAAAAAAGAATATTGAAGGAAAGGACGGTCTATGAACGCAAGAGTACATCGGTCAAAACAGCGTCGGCGAAATTTGATTTAAACAAAGCGGATACATCACAACTTATGATTGTCGGCGGGATCGGAACGAAACGTTCGCAGAGAATCATAAAGTATCGTGACGCACTTGGAGGGTTTATTCATATGGACCAAATACAAGAAGTATATGGTTTAGACACTACGGTTGTTCGAAGGTTGTCGGTTGAAAGTTTTATCGCAGAGGATTATCAACCGGTCACCATGAATATCAACTCATCCGACGAAAAAAGGCTCGCTTCCCACCCCTATTTAAGCAATGCTGCGGCACGGTCAATCGTAGCCTACCGATTTCAGCATGGAGAATTTAAGACAATCGAGGAACTTAGGAATATACATGCCCTCGATGAGAAGACCATTCAGAAAATCACACCATATTTGACGTTGGGTGATTGATGGTTACATCATGAAAATATTGAAATACTATGCGCATCAACCCACTCGAAGAAATCAAAACGGCAATGCCAGATACGTCCAAAACAATTCTGTCGACATATCTCCGGAGGCTTACAAACCTTTCCGGTAACAACCGCTCGTTGCTGTTGCTCAGACTTCACGCTGAACAGTTGATTGATGTCAGCGAGTTTAGTTTTCTCAATGGAGAACCTTCCTTCGAAATAATAAACGCGCTCATGGCCGGACGCGACAAGAAGCTGTGCCAGGTATTGGATAGCCGAATGGAATCCAACAACAACGCGAGTCGCAAACTGAAAAAACTTCAGCGAATCGACAGGTTTATCTTTGAAGAGCGGGGATCAAATGACTTGCACATTGGATGGCCATTCATACGCGGCAAATTTTCTGATGGATCTGCAGTACGCTGTCCGTTGTTATACTTTCCCGTTACCATCGTTCAGGAAGGGCAAAATTGGGTGCTTCACCCTCGAAAAGATGCAGGAGTAACTTTTAACAAATCTTTTCTGCTTGCCTTCTCATTCTACAATCAGGTGAAGCTCGAAGAAGACCTGTTGGATACGAACTTTGAGGAATTTGACACAGATAGCAGGGTATTCCGGACTCAGCTCTATCAATTACTAAGGGACAAAATTGAAATCAATTTTAATCCTGACAACTTCCAGGATTCGCTCATACCGTTTCAGGAATTTAACAAGCAGTCTTTTGAAGATGCTCACCACAACGGTGAGTTGAAACTTTTTCCGGAAGCGGTCCTGGGTATGTTTCCACAAGCAGGGTCACAGCTTGTGCCGGATTATCTGAAGCTAATAGAGAGCGATGCGATCAGCGATCTTGAAGATTTTTTCGTTGCGCAGAATATATTTGATACGACTCAGCTACAACCCAAGCAGCTTAATCACGCTATAAGCGAGGAGAAAATTTATACGCCTTTTGTGCTCGATGCGTATCAGGAAAATGCCATCAAGGCTATTAAGAATGGTCATTCAATTGTTGTACAAGGTCCTCCGGGTACCGGTAAATCACAGCTGATCTGCAACCTACTTGCCGATGCGATTGCGTCAGGGAAGAAAGCTTTACTGGTGTGCCAGAAACGCGCCGCTCTTGATGTTGTTTATGATCGATTGAAACAAATTGACCTGGGTGATTTTCTAGGGCTCGTTCATGATTTCAGAAATGATCGCAAGGATATCTACACGAAGATCGCGAAGCAGATCGAAGGAATTGAGGAATTTAAAACGCTTAACAGAAGCGTCGATGTCATTCAAACCGAGCGAAAGTTCTTTCAATTGTGCCGGCGCATCGATCAGATAGCTGAAGAGTTGGAAGAGTTCAAGTTTGCTCTCTTTGATGACAAAGAATGCGGACTATCTGTAAAAGAATTATATCTGACGTCTGACCTGACTGGCGCGTCTCTGAACATCAAGCAGGAATATCAATACTTTACTTTTTCTGAATTGCCTGTTTTCATCCGAAGGATGAAGGTTTACAGCAAGTACGCGTCCTGGATGGAAGAGCCTTCCTACTTATGGCGAGACAGAAAGTCATTCGCGAATTTGAAGGTCAGAGATCAAAAAGAAATCGAAAACGTCATACTTGAGATACCGCGTTTTCAGCAACGCATGTCTGCCGACGTTGAAAAGCTCATTGGCGTGGGCCTTAACCTTGAAGATTGTGCGTCTCTTTACCTTAAGGAGGATGATATCCTCGGGATGATCAGCGTGCTTAAGGACGAGGATACATACAGGTATTTTCAGGCAATGGTTAATGAAATAGACGATGAGACCAGCTTGTTGTGGCTGGCCAATACCGAGCGCGTTATCCTTAATTGCTATAGCGGACCTCATCCGGAAACTACTCTTCCAAGCAATGAGCTTGGTAACTTTCAGGAGGTACTGCAACAGTGTATGGACGCGCGTGGCAACCTTTTCCGCTATATTCGGTGGGAGTTGTTCTCAAAGGAGAAAACCTTTGTTCGCGGTGTCCTTGATGCAAACGAGCTGCCCTATAACAAGGCAGGACTCAATCTTCTTGAGCAAAAAATCGATAATCGCTTAAACCTCGAGCATCACCTGACTGCATTAAAAGGTAAGAGTTGGTTAGTAGAAATTCCCACGGACTACAACAAGGATTCTATTAAAGCGTGGTTCGAAAAACAGAAGCTGGCCGCACGAGCAAAGCTTGTATTCAGCACCTTCAGAGAGATCAACCAGGCTATCAGTGTACAAAAGTATACGTTGAAGGAATTCAAAACTCTCATTCGTGACTTGTTGTTTGTTCTCCGTGACATTCCGGAGAAAAAAGCCGCCTGGCTAACTCATCTTACTCCATATCAGCTCAAGCAGTTGATTCACGAGCCTTCGTTATCTCTTGAATTTGTTAAGACGCTGACGCGTGATTTTGACAGCATTTGCGAATACGATCGGTTGAAGGAAGAACTGAAATTTTACGAACGAGAGACATTGTTTAAGCTTTACGATCAGGTAGGCAGTTGGGATGCGATTGAAATGGAAAAGCTGTTTCAAAACAGCGTGCGACTGGCGTGGATTGATCACATAGAAACCAAATATCCAATTCTGAGATCGGTGTCTTCCATGAAGATGCAGGACTTGCAATCGGAATTGGGCCAACGCGTGGAGGAAAAACAAAAGCTCAGCAAGGAGATCCTGCTCGTAAGAGCTCGTGAACGCGTATACGAAAGTCTTGAATATAACCGGTTGAACAATATGGTAACGTATAGGGACCTGCTACATCAGGTTTCGAAACGAAAGAAGATATGGCCCATACGAAAGTTGATCGCGAATTTTCACTATGAATTGTTTCAGCTGATGCCATGCTGGATGGCTTCGCCCGAGTCCGTATCAGCCATCTTCCCGATGGCGAATATTTTTGATCTCGTGATCTTTGACGAAGCTTCACAATGTTTTTCGGAACGCGGTATCCCGGCTATGTACCGTGGCAAACAGGTCATAGTTGCCGGAGACGATAAACAATTGCGACCAAGCGAGCTCTACCAGGTCCGTTGGGATGATGAAAAGGAATCACCCGATCTTGAAGTAGACTCGTTGCTTGAGCTTTCGGAACGTTACTTGCCTACCGTTCATCTGCAGGGACACTACAGAAGTCAATCGCTTGAGCTCATTGACTTTTCTAATAAGCACTTTTACGAAGGCCGATTGCAATTGCTGCCTGACCGCGAAGTGATCAACCGGCGCGAGCCGGCGATCGAATATCATAATGTGAACGGCATTTGGGAGAATCAGACCAATGACGTAGAAGCAAGAGCTGTTGCAAGAAAGGTTTTTGAGATCCTGGAAGGGAATCCGTCGAAGGAAATAGGTGTAGTGACATTCAATGCTCCTCAGCAAATGCTTGTGTTGGATTGCATTGAGGAGGAGGCGGCAGCATCAGGTAACGTTATACCAAAATCATTGTTTGTTAAGAATATTGAAAACGTCCAGGGCGACGAAAAAGACATCATCATATTCTCCATTGGATACGCTCCCGACAAAAAGGGCAAGATGGTGATGCAGTTTGGAAGCCTCAATGCGGCGGGAGGGGAGAACCGCCTGAACGTTGCAGTAACGCGCGCACGGGAGAAGATCATCCTGATCACCAGTATAAATCCCGAACAGCTTAAGATAGATGAGATAAAAAATGAGGGGCCGAAGTTGTTAAAAAAATATCTGGAATATGCGCTGGACGTAAATCGACGAGTGTATAAGCCAGGGGTTAACTACCGGTCGGCACACACGCCAGAATGGTTCTTAAGCAGCCGTTTGCAACAGTGGAGTAAGGAACGTATGCAGGACTTTGTGTTTGACAAGGATGCATTGCCATTTACCGACGTAAGTGTGATGCAGTCAGACAGACATTTGGGAGTGATCCTTACTGATGACGTTCGTTATTTTTCGAGTCCTTCTGCCAAGGATGTGCATGCTTATACGCCTGCGCTTCTTGCACGAAAGAATTGGAAATATCATATGGTATTCAGCAGGAACTTTTGGAAGGATAAGGAGAAGATGGAGAGCGACCTGATCTTTTTTGTCGGTTCAAGCGCAGGATAAAAAAGAAGATTTAAATGTCAAGTTAGTAAGCCGAGGTTTAGCTATTGAACCCGGTCTGATAACGATAAGTGTAGACAAAAAAAGAAGCCGGGTACTACTACCCGACTTCAAACTACAACCAGACGCCCTGAGTTGTTAATGGCCGTTCACGGTAGCGTACTCCGGAACGGTTTTAACGGTCTTTATAATTCTTGCAGCTACTTTATATGGATCAGCAGAAGAGTTTGGTCTTCTGTCTTCCAGCCATCCTTTCCAGTCGTTCTCCACCGTTGCGATGGGAATCCGGATGGATGCACCACGATCCGATACGCCGTATGAAAATCTGTCGATAGATTGTGTTTCGTGCTTGCCGGTCAAACGCAAATGATTATCGGCGCCATACACGGCAATATGCTCCTTGATAAAGGGTGCAAATGACTGACAAACTGTTTCATAAACCTCCTGCGACCCACAAGTTCTCAGCAGGCCGTTCGAGAAATTCGCGTGCATTCCGGAGCCGTTCCAATCAGTTGCTCCGAGAGGCTTGCAGTGCCAGTTTATGGCAACACCGAATTTTTCTGCGGTGCGTTCCAGCAAATAGCGGGCAACCCATACCTGGTCACCGGCAGCTTTTGCGCCTTTTGCAAAAATTTGAAATTCCCACTGTCCTGTAGCAACTTCAGAGTTGATGCCCTCCACATTGATACCAGCCTCCAGACAGAAGTCGAGGTGTTGTTCTACGATCTCACGGCCGAAAGCATTCTTTGCGCCTACTGAGCAATAGTATGGGCCTTGAGGTCCGGGGTAGCCACTTGCAGGGAATCCAAGGGGTTTGTCCGTTTCAGGATTCCAGAGGAAATATTCCTGCTCGAATCCGAACCAGAAGTCATTATCGTCATCTTCGATAGTAGCCCGACCGTTGGAAGGGTGAGCGGTCCCGTCGGGGCTCAGCACTTCACACATAACCAGGTATGCATTCTTACGGTCCGGGTCCGGAAACAAAGCAACAGGTTGAAGCAGGCAGTCGGAGGAGTGGCCAGTGGCTTGTTCAGTTGAACTGCCATCGAAAGACCATCCTGGGCAACCATCAAGTGTGCCATCAAAGTTTCTAACTACTTTAGTTTTGCTTCTGAGGCTCTGTGTAGGCTGATATCCATCAAGCCAAATGTATTCTAGTTTAGTCTTAGACATATACGTAAGCTTTTAGAAATTTTTTAGTGGGTCAATCGGCATTAGAATTTGTAAACAACTGCGGTGGTAAGCGTTGGCATCAGATCCGTTGGCTCATTGTCGTTGTTGAGAAAAAAGTCTTCGGACATTTTATCAATCCTCAATTCAGGAATGAAACTAAACCCACCGACCTTGTAATTTCCTGAAAGTGTAAAAGCAACAACATTTCCATCACCAGCATCGTCAACAGAGATTGGTGAGGCAAGCGGGTGAAACTTCTTAACTGAAAAATATTCGCCTCTTAGTGCAAGAGAGAAAGTTTCAGAAAGGGTCAGCTTAGGATAGACAGCGAAGCCAGTGAAAGATGTCGATTCGCCGGTATCTACTACAGCGCCTCCTGCATTAAATTGTTCACCAGCGGCAATTGTTTGATAAGATGCATTGAAGCCGAGGAAAAATGCGTCGCTGAGAGTAAATCCACCAGTAAGGTCGACCTGAAATAAGCTTCCGTTTGAGTACGAGTCCGAACCTGTTACCCCGTCGAAGTCATCTGTGTCGAGTGTACCGTCCTGGTCACCGTAAATGAAATTTAACCAGATGCCACCTGAATCAGTCGTCTTACCAAGCTGTGCGCCCAGGGTATACGTATTTACAGGGTTGAATTCAAGGATATCCGTGGGGTTCATAACAGCAAGCTTGGCAACCATGCCTTCTCCGAAAGCAAAATCAGCGCGCAAGCCTGTATGATTGAAAGGCCCGTTGGAGAATAAGTATGATGTAGAGTAGTTTACATTGACAGCGGGAGATATTACTTCGTATCCAACGAACGTATTGAACTGACCCATGTTAAGGGTAACTGCGTCGCCAAGTTTATAGTATGCAAAAAGCTGATTTACGATGTGCCCGCTTCCTGCTCCCTGCAGGTTTCCATAGCCACCCGAATTAAATACGGCATCAGAACCGCGCGGACCGAATACAACGTCGGCAACAAAGCCGGCTTTTTCGCCCTGATAGGCTGCGATGAAGTTCACCATGCCCAATGCAAATCCCTTAAGGTTCGCAAATGAGGTAGTTGGGGCGTTGGGCTGAAATCCGCTGACGACGTTTTCTGTTCCGAATGATGAGTGAAAATAAGCATCAACGGAACCAGAAAGGGTAAATGTCTTTGTCGAATCCTGACCAAAGGCGCTGATGGATGCTGCAAGCAGCACCATGAAAAGCAGGTTTTTTATTTTATTAAAATTCATTGTTTGTAGTATGTTTAATAAAGAGTGAGCTAAGTTTTATCCCGGGGCTTGTATTCCAAATCGCCCCGGGATGCTTTAGATTTTTGCAAGCATTATATCTTGCCAGCCGCTTTTTAGATCAAGCTAATCCAGCAGCGGCCTTAGGGAAGTCAAGTGCTGACTTGTTTGATTAGATGAGTAAACTTCTTCATAGGTTCGGTTTAGGTTAGGTTCGTATAATTTTTTTAGAAAAAAAGCCTGGAGAAATCTTTCCAGGCTTTCTATCGGTTTAGGCTATTTCTTCCTTTAAGACATTGAATTCAGACGGGTACAAATTTTCTCCGTGCTGGCTGTAGTCCGATCCGGCTTTCTTTTCTTCAGCGCTTACGTTCAGACCGAAGATCAAATCAACAACTTTCAGCAACAACATGGAACCTGCAAAAGTGAAGGCAACGACGATAGCAAGAGCTTTAAGGTGAACGATGAACAATGCTGTTTCACCAAAGAACAAGCCGTTACCAGTTGTGTTGGCAGAATTCACTGCAGTGTTTGCCAACAATGCTGTCATGATCATACCTACTGCTCCACCCACACCGTGGCACGGGAACACGTCAAGTGTATCTTCCAAAGACGTTGTAGATTTCCAGTGTACAACAATATTGCTGATGATAGATGCGAAAGTGCCGATGAATAAGCTTGAAGGAATGGTTACGAATCCTGCTGCAGGTGTGATTGCAACGAGACCTACAACGGATCCGATACAGAATCCAACTGCTGAAGGCTTCTTGCCACGTGCAACATCGAAAAGAATCCAGGCCAATCCGGCTGCAGCAGCGGCTGTGTTAGTTGTAGCAAACGCAGAAGCGGCTAATGCACCTGCACCTACGGCGCTTCCGGCGTTAAATCCAAACCATCCAAACCAAAGTAAGCCAGTTCCAAGGAGAACGAAAGGAATGTTAGCGGGAGCAATAGCTGCTTTCTTTTCAGTTTTGTTTCTCAAATAAATTGAAGCTGCCAATGCTGCAAAACCTGCTGACATGTGTACAACGGTACCCCCAGCGAAGTCTAATACACCCCATTTGAAGAGGAAACCGTCAGGATGCCATGTCCAGTGTGCGAGTGGCGCATAGATGCACAGTGAAAAGAGAACAAGGAAAAGGATATACGCTTTGAAACGAATTCTTTCCGCGAATGTACCTGTGATAAGAGCAGGTGTTATAATGGCGAATTTTAATTGGAAGAAAGCAAAGAGAACAAGCGGGATAGTAGGAGCGAGTGACCAAGGCTTGCCATCAAGCACATTCTGGAACATAAAGAATGAGGCAGGATTTCCGATCAGGCCGCCAATGTCTTCTCCAAAGGCAAGACTAAAACCGACTACTATCCACAGCACGCTGATCACGCCCATCGCAATGAAGCTCTGAAGCATGGTCGAAATGATGTTTTTAGTGTCGATCATTCCGCCGTAGAAATAAGCCAGGCCGGGAGTCATCAACAATACGAGTGCAGAAGCGCACAGCATCCAGGCTACATCCCCGGAATTGATGCCTTCCGTCACGATTTGCCCTGGAACGGCCGGCATGACCACTGCCAGAATGCTTATCGCAACTAGCAGGACTAGGTAGACAATTGATTTTTTCATAGTGTGTAGTTTTTAGGTTATTTTATTACTGGTTGTGTTAAGAAAACATTCAAATTTTTTAATAATAGGGTAAAAATTAAGCCTTATTGGAATAAAAATTAACGAAATCGTTGTAGGTAGGGTCAATTTTGAACCGAAAACGTGAATAGTTTGAAATATTTTGAATAATTCGCCCTTTTACCAATATCCATTCTCCCGAATCTCATATTCACCCAATATTATTTCGAGAAGTGCCTTTTATGGTGGTATTTATTCTGAATTTAGACTGATAGCCACTTGGAAATGAAAGACTTAAACCCCCGATGGGATGGTATCACTTTCAGCGGTATTCCAGGAGATCCATATATATATATGGAGTGAAGACGGGGCAGGAAAGAATTTTATAGCATCCTCTGCCTTGAATTATCAAAGTTGCTAGCTTTCCTCCTTGTCCAACTGAAACTATGAAGAAGATCTTACTGCTTTGTTCCGTTTTACTCGTAGCTGTGCCGCTCAGTTGTTTTGCCCAGGAAAAAATTAAACCAGCACCTGTCGTTAAGGAAGGCGAAGGTCCCTACACGCAATTGATCATACGGGGTGTAATGCTTATTGACGGCACCGGTGCACCACCGATTGGGCCCACTGACATTGTGGTGAAACAAAACAAAATCGTGTCTATCCAGACCGTTGGCTACCCCGGAGTGCCAATACCTTCCGACAAAAGGCCCAAGCTTGAAGCGGGTGGCAAAGAATTGGATTGCAACGGAATGTATCTGATGCCCGGGTTTGTGGACATGCACGGACATATCGGTGGCAGTCAGGCACCGAATGCAGAGTATGTGTTTAAACTATGGATGGGCCACGGTGTCACTACCGTTCGCGAGCCTTCAGCAGGTAACGGACTTGACTGGGTGCTGGATCATAAGAAAAAGAGTTCGCGTAATGAAATCACAGCGCCTCGGCTATTTGCGTATACCGCATTCGGGCAAGGAAGCAAAGAACCAATCAGCAGCCCCGAGCAAGCAATAGCATGGGTTGTTGATAATAAAAACAAGGGAGCTGATGGAATAAAATTCTTTGGAGCAAATCCGGCGATAATGGAAGCGGCGCTGAAGAAAAACAAAGAACTGGGTTTACGCTCAGCCTGCCATCACGCGCAAATGGATGTCGGCCGTTGGAATGTAGTAAACTCAGCGCGGGCAGGTTTGACGTCCATGGAACATTGGTACGGATTACCGGAAGCACTATTCACTGGACAAACCATTCAGAATTTTCGCCTGGATTATAACTACCAGAATGAACAACACCGTTTTTCGGAGGCCGGCAAACTTTGGAAGCAGGCAGCTCCGCCATATTCCGATCATTGGAATAAGGTGATGAATGAATTGCTTGCCCTTGACTTTACGCTCGATCCCACCTTTAATATATATGAGGCCAGCCGCGATCTTCATCGTGCGCGAAGAGCCGAGTGGCATGAGGAGTATACACTGCCATCGCTCTGGGCTTTTTATCAACCGAGTAAGATTTCACACGGCTCGTATTGGCATAGTTGGGGCACGGAAGAGGAAGTAGCCTGGCACGACAATTACAAACTTTGGATGACGTTCGTGAACGAATATAAAAACCGAGGGGGCCGGGTGACTACCGGATCTGATTCAGGCTTCATATTTCAACTTTATGGGTTCGCCTATATTCGGGAGCTCGAGTTGTTGAGAGAGGCTGGATTTCATCCCTTGGAGATCATACGTTCGGCAACTCTATACGGAGCCCAGGCTTTAGGTAAAGAAAAAGAGATTGGCTCGGTGGAAGTTGGAAAGCTTGCTGACTTCGTTATCGTCGAAGAAAATCCTTTACAGAACCTGCAGGTACTTTACGGCACCGGAGCTATCAAACTCACTGATGACAACAAAGTCGTGCGTGTAGGCGGAGTGAAGTACACCATTAAGGATGGAATTGTATATGATGCCAAAAAACTATTAGCAGATGTACGAAAGATAGTTGCGGATGAGAAAGCGAAGACTGGATTTGTGCTTAAACAGCCGGGAGTGGAGTGAGTAGTCGATAGTTTGATAGTCCATGGTCGATGGTGGTGTGGGCGAGGGTGTGGGTGTGTGATTTCACCGCAGAGACGCGGAGACGCAAAGTTGACGCAGAGAGAAGTGTAATTGATTAGTTAAGCGGTGTATGCTATGTGGACGCAAGGGTAAAAAAACCGTAGCGGACTTTGCGCGGGCTCCTTCGCGCACTTTGCGTGAACCTCATTCTGGGCCCGGCCAAGTTTCATGTACCCCGGCGATCTACTACAAAATTTCAACCAGCACACACTAACCATGGACCATCGACTATCTAACTATTACTACACACGTTCAATCAGCACTCACGAACTATGGACTAATCGACCATTGACTATTTACCACTTACTACCATTGCACACTTTCAATACAAACGCACTAACCACAACGATTACACCATATAACGCCTCCACCACCATTGAAAAACAATCAACCCCCATATTCTCGCGTGAACATCGCCGGGATTTGATGAAAAAAGTTGTCGTTTGAGTTTATCGATCTCAAGGTATTCGAATACACCTTGTTGAGTTATAAACTGCTCAGATAAAAGGTCGTCAGTGATCAACGATTTCATTTCGTTCCTGAACCATTTGAGAAGCGGAACCTCAAAGCCTTTCTTTGGACGATTATAAAGCTGACGTGGCAGAATATCTCTAAATGAGTCCTGTAGTATTCTTTTCCGTATCCTGCTGTTGATCTTATATTCATCAGGAAGGCTGAACAAAAAGTTAACCAATTCATAATCGAGGAAAGGAACTCTGACTTCAAGACCATTGGCCATACTCATAAGATCAACTTTCGTAAGCATGTCGTTTGGCAGGACCAGGTTCATGTCCGTATAGAGAATGTCACTTATACTTTCGTTATCAGGTATATGCTGGAGGATGTTTTTCCTGCGAGGCACAAAGTCCTTCAGCCACATATTTATGCGAAGGTCTGGGTGCAGCATCTTCAAGGTTTCTTCCTTGCTGGCATAACCTGCCCATTGCCAATACCTATCTTTCGATGTAAGTTTCAAACCTTCACTGAACCGTGCGAGTTGTCTTGCTTTGTTGGCAAACGCGCCGTTCCTCGACTGCGGCATCATCTTCCATAACGGATAGAAGGAATTGACCAGATTTTCTTTCCAGCCACGATGGATCACTTTCCGGAATGCGGCGTGTTTGTTGTAACCGCCCAGTAGCTCGTCCGCACCATCGCCGGAAAGTGCGACTGTCGCGTGTTTCCGGGTTTCCTTACTGAGAATATAAACGGCTATCGCAGACGAATCGGCAAAAGGTTCGTCGATATAGTTCAAGATCGAATTCAGGTGATTGTACAAATCATCGTTGGTGAGGGAAAAGACTGTATGTTTCGTTTTTAACCTCTTGGCTACCAGACGCGCATACCTTGTCTCATCAAAAAACTTTTCATCCCGAAATCCAATAGAGAAAGTCTGCAGATCAGGTTTGTGCCTGGATGCAAGCGCAGCAATAACCGATGAATCAACTCCTCCACTCAGAAACGAGCCCAACGGTACGTCTGATACCAATCTCCTTTGCACCGAAGCCTCAAGAAGCTGCTTGAATTTTTCTTTTGCTTTAGGATAAGGTATTTTATTCCTCTTTGCCTGGTCGCTCTCGTAGGGAATATGATAGTAGGATTCAACATCCATTTTCTTCCGGCTTACCTTCATATAGTGACCCGGCAGAAGTTTTTTCACATCAGAAAAGATCGTGTCGGGTGCTGGTATGTAGTTAAGCTGAAGGTATATATAGAGTGAGCTGTAATCCAGCTTTTTCTCGATGCCATATTGAAGGACGGACTTCATTTCCGAGGCGAAGATGAATTTGTCCTCATCAAAAAGATATAAAAGCGGTTTTATACCATAGCGATCACGCGCGAGGAAAAAGCTTTCCTCCTGTTTGTCATAAATGCAGAATGAGAAGAAACCATTTAATTTGTTGAGGCATTTTTCTTTTTCGAGGATGTACAAGTTTAACAGAACCTCGGTATCAGAATTGGAACGAAAGGCAACTCCATTACGATTGAGTTCTGTTCGCAGCTCTTTAAAGTTGAATATCTCTCCGTTGAAGATAATACAATACCTTTTTGATTCGTCCCACATGGGCTGATTGCCGGCGGAACTGGTGTCTATAATAGAGAGCCTCCGGTGACCGAGTGCGATCCATTCATCAAGATATATGTCCTGAAAGTCAGGTCCACGTTTGTCCAGTGCCATGGTGGCGTTTGTAACTTGGATCTTGTTGAACTTACCAACGAGGTTAAAGGCAAAAATTCCGGTGATTCCGCACATGAGCCTATGTTAGGATTTACGTTGGAAAGTTAGAAAGTTTGCCAGAGGATTGTATATTGAAATTCTTCTTAACGACCATTCTGGATGAAGAAAGAACATATAGAAGGGTTAGAATTTGTTCGAAGCGAACGGGAACTGTCGATTGGCGTCGAACTGGAGCTCCAGGTATTGGATGCCAGTACCCTTTTATTGACCCCCAGGGCAAATGATATTATAGAGTATTGCAAAGATAAGCGGTTAGAGCACGAATTTTTTCAAAGTACGCTGGAGATCACTACCTCGATAGCCCATGATGTAAGTGGTATTGAAAAGGACCTGAAGAGTTCGCTTAAGGAGGTGTCATTGGCAGCAAGAGAGCTGAACTTAAAGCTCGGTTCGACCGGCACACACCCATTGGCGGATTACCGCGAACGACTGGTCACACCTTCTGCCAGATATAGTCAGCTCATAGACCGCAACCAGTGGATTATACGCAGAATGGCGGTGTATGGTATGCACATTCATCTTGGTATGTTATCCGGTGATGCGTGCATGCGCTATAACTATTTTTTCATGCATTTACTGCCCCATATACTTGCTTTGTCAGGAAGCTCGCCTTTCTGGCAAGGAAAGTACACGGGTCTTTCTTCATGCCGCCCCACCACGTACGAAGCCCTTCCAACGGCAGGGATGCCGTACCTTGTGAAGGACTGGAAAGGATTTCAAAACCTTTACCACTTTTTGCTCAAAGCCAAATCGATAACGAGCATGAAAGATGTGTGGTGGGATCTTCGCCCCAGTCCCGAGTATGGGACGCTGGAGCTGCGCTTTTGCGATGAGCCTGCAACCTTGTACGAGTCTTTAGGTATAGTTGCATTCGTTCATCTGTTGTCTCACTGGTTTCGTGAGCATGAGGAGGAATGGGCCACGTCGCATGCCCCGCTCAAACAATGGATATTCAGGGAGAACAAATGGCGTGCAATTAGATACGGACTTGACGCCGATATAATAGTATCAAGTCACGGTAAAACAAAGTCTCTCAGGAAAGATATCCTTCAATGGATTAAGGTACTGGAACCCTATGCGCAAAAATTAAATTACTCAGGATACCTATCACGAATAAATGAAATTGTTTCAAAAGGTAACAGTGCCTGCCGCCAACATAGGGTGTTTCGAAACACCAACGATGTCGAAGCAGTCGTGAGACATAATGTAAGTGAGTTTGAAAAAGGAGTTCCCAATTGGGAGGTGTAATTATTATTCGCACCGTGGGATTTTAGAATTGTGAGTTTTGATTTGTGATTTTAGATTTGCAATTTCTTGTTTGATTTTTGTTTCTCTTCTTCTTCCATTTTCTTTTTGTTGGTTTCAACGGATTTTACAAAAAAAGAGACCAATTCATTGCATTCTTTCATAACAGGGATTTCTGTTTTGATATAGTTTGTGCAGCCAAAATTTTAAGGCAGTTCAGCGATTCGCGAAGCTCCTTTAAGACAACACCTAACTTATGAACAAAATCTTTTTTTGATTCAGCCCCTTGAGCCTCTCCATAGTTCAATGCCGGAGAGGTAGCCGAGCGGAGCAATTGCCCACTGAGATGATTGGTTATTCTGTCTTCCGGCAATGATTTGATGAGACTAACTACCTGGATAGAAAAATTGATCAATCTGTTTTCTAGTTCTTTGCTGTTCATAACTTACATTGTCAGACAACTCATGAATCAATAATCACAATTCAATAATCGCAAATCAAAAACAAATCTCCTACCGAACTAATGTCAGAAGTCAGGAAAAAAATAACAGCTCTATCTAGAAGGGATGTGCTATATAATTTTAGAATTGTGAGTTGTGATTTTAGATTTGCAATTTACCTGGATAGAAAAATTGATCAATCTGTTTTCTAGTTCTTTGCTGTTCACAATTTACATTTTCAGACAACTCATGAATCAATAATCACAATTCAATAATTGTAAATCAAAATAACCAAGACAGAAGTGTAATCTATTTATCGAAATGGTCCTTTAGGTCGTCGAAGTGCCAGACTTTGCCGAAGGCTCCGATGCCCGTGATCGTTTCCTTTCCGTCAACCTTCACCTTCGTCACGGAAAATATCTTGTAATCGTCAACCTGGATCGCATCGTCCTTTATCTTGATATCCAATTTTTGTCCTATTTCCTTTAGACTGCGTTTGTGATTGGATTCATCAGGATTTGAAAAGTACGCAATAGCAACTACAACTACGATAGCTATCAATATCCATTTGAGGATGGCCTTGAAAATCCGTAATATGATAAACAAACCAACCACAATCAGGACGACAACTACTAAAGGTTTCATAGAAATTATGTTTTAGTTATTGATTGAAGTTCAATGTCTCTATACTTCTGCCGACTGCGGTTCGATTAAGTCAATCAGATTTCCATACAGGTCGGCAAATACTGCGACAGTACCATAAGATTCTTCGGAAGGCTCGCGAACAAATTTTACTCCCTTCATTTTCAAGAACTCATAATCGCGCCGAAAATTGTCAGTGTACAAAAAAAGAAACACGCGGCCGCCGGTTTGATTGCCAATGCGGCTTATTTGTTCAGTTCCTACGGCCTTTGCCAGCAAAAGCCTGCAACCCTGGGCCCCGGGCGGCTGAACGAGAACCCATCGCTTTGAAGGAGTGAGCGGTGTATCTTCGATGAGTTGGAACTTTAGTATTTCGGTATAAAAATGAATTGCTTCATCGTAGTCCCGGACAACTAATGCTATCTGTGCTAACCGCTGGATCATCTTGGCTGCTTCTTTGAAGTTGACGTCATACCCGGATTCGAATTTACGTCTTTCTCCAACGTCTTTCATTCTCCTTTAGTACTGTCGTCCAGAGGACATAAAATCTTCGGCTTAAAAGTTGAGACGACACGGTCATTGGGAGCGGCGCTTGAATTCTCAAAGTACTCAGCAATGGAATGATTTTGGCAAATTGGGCTAAAGCCCTGGGCCATGTTTATCAATTGCCCCGAGCTTAAGCTCGGGGCAACTGATGCAGAAATTCATTGGGCTTTAGCCCAAATGGAGAGTCGCTTGAAGTAAGTACTGAGATGAACATTTGACGCATACAATTACCGTATTACACTCGTACAAAAGTTGACAAGTACCGGATTCAGTTGTACTTTGATGTTAAACTCATTGCCATGAAGAAAAGGATTGCTGGTCTCATCCTATTTATTGCCGTTTTTGTTTCTCCCACCTACTCACAAGTTACCGCCATCATCTGCAAGCAAATCATAGATGGCAAGAGCAATACACCGCTAAAGGCAACAGTGATACTTTTGGAAGGGGAGCGGATCAAAGCCATCGGCCAACGCGATATTATTCCAAAGGGTACGCAGACCGTTGATCTCAGCTCCTATACAGTTATGCCTGGATTCATCGACCTCCATTGTCATCCACTCGGTGACAGCGATGATGACTATCAAACTTATCACCTTAAAAATAGCTCGGCGGCAAAGGCGCTGCAGGGCTTGAAAAATGTACAGGGTATGTTAATGGCAGGTTGGACAGCCATTCGTGTTCCGGGAGATCTTGACGTTGGCTATGCGCATTTCGATCTGAGGAACGCCATCAACAAGGGCATGTTTACAGGTCCCCGCATCTTTGGCGCGGGCCATTGGATCTCCGTTACGGGCGGTGGAGGCGATATAAATTTCTTCAGCTACGAACAGAAAGGTGTGATAGTTGA
The DNA here is from genome assembly GCA_035316905.1 of Chryseolinea sp. Lineage (GTDB taxonomy): Bacteria > Bacteroidota > Bacteroidia > Cytophagales > Cyclobacteriaceae > Chryseolinea. Next base: position 20,573 of record DATHIE010000604.1, read on the forward strand.
TGGCCTGGTTGTGGATGGTCCCGAAGAAATGAGGAAGGCAGTCCGCAACGAGATAAAGTACGGGAGTGATTGGATCAAACTGTTGGTCTCGGGTGCTTTTATGACGGCGGGCGACAATCCGCAGAATGTGCATTTCAGCAAGGAAGAGCTTGAAGTTGCTGTCGATGAGGCTACACGTAGAGACGTGCCGGTTATGGCGCATGCTCATTCGGCAGAATCGATCAAGATGTCTGTTCGGGCAGGAGCGAGGACTATTGAGCACGGCAGCTTTATCGACGACGAGGCAATTAAATTAATGGTAGAGAAAGGCA
>DATHIE010000605.1:0-20002 GCA_035316905.1 Chryseolinea sp.
AACAACAGTCCCAAACTCAGGAACGGGCTCTTCAGGCACCAATCGCAAAACGGGGTTTGTAGCTGCTATGCTTTTTTGCGTAAGCAACATACGTCATAACCCAATTTTTTCCTTGGTCCAAGGTGTTCAACTCAGGATGACATCCAAAAAGGTCTTACTCGTCTCTTAAAACATTTGCCGGATTTATTCGTGCCGTGGAATAGACTTTATATCCGATTGACAAGACACAAACAGCGAACAGAATGAAACTTGACATTAATAATGTGATGACAGTCGCTTTCCTATAATAATCCCATATACTGCTCATCAGCATACCAGACATCCACCAGCCCAGGACACTTCCTAACACGCAAGCCAGGATCAGGATAATAGCAAACTCTTTGTTGATCACTTTCGAGATGTTTCCCACGCTTGCGCCAAGTACTTTGCGTACGCCAATCTCTTTCATTTTTTTGATGATGTTTAGCGACACCATAGTGAACAAGCCTGTGGTTGACAACATCAACGCAACGGCACCAAGAAAAACAAACATGACCACGATGTTGTTGTTTACAGTGTTGGCTTCAACCATTTCTTCGTCCATATAACGACCGACATAAATACGGTTGGGAAATACTTCTTTCCAGCTTTGCTCCATAAATTGATTCACGGAAATGAGGTTTGAAGTCGACGCTTTGACGAGAATATGCGTAACGGCGTCTTTCGGTCCATAACGAAGCATGACTGGCTCCATCTTATCCCACAGACCGCGGTTATAGATATCCTGTACTACACCGACAACGTAATATTGAACAGTATCCATCCAGGTGATCTTTGACCCTATAGCGTTCTTTAGTCCAAATTTTTTTGCCAACCCTTCAGTGATTATCACTGATTCTTTCCGGTCTGTTTCAGAATCTTTTTCAAAATCACGGCCCTCCTTTAATGTGAGACCCACAGTTTTCAGATAATCATCGCCAACGTTGAGGATATCCACCTCAATTTCTTTGTCCTCGTGTTTTATGGGATCATTAAATGAAGAAGAGTAAAGATGGTGTTCCGAACCAGCAATAGAAATTATATCCGGGTTGGCTGCGAGCGCATTCCGATAAGTCTCATATTCAGACCGGCCGTTGACGTAAGTAAATACCAACCCCGACTTGTCGAAGCCAAGATCAAACTCCCGCTGGTATTTTGCATTGTCCGTAAAAGCAAAGCTGCAGACAATTGCTGCTAGTGAAATACCAAATTGAAGCCACAATAGAAAACGCGTAAAAAAGTTTGTGCCGCCGAAGCGAAGTTTTCCCTTTAAGATACTTATCGGTTGAAAACGACTGATATAAAAGGCGGGATAACTACCTGCAAGCAAACTGGTGAACAGCAACGCTCCGATCATAAAGATCAGGAAGTTAGGTTGGTCAAAGTAGTGCGGTACTAACTTTATCTCCGGCCATAATTCGTTGAACGCAGGAATCAGGATGTACTCGCCGATCACAATGCCTAACAGTAATGCGGCCGCGCAAATGAGTGTAGTCTCTCCGATAAATTGAAAGATCAAATGTTTTCGTGAGCTGCCCATTACTTTTCGTATACCAATTTCCTTTAGCCTTCGCGACGAAATGGCCACCGCAGTGTTGGTAAGATTGAAACATGCTATAAGCAGCACAAAGATTCCCATCACACCGATCCCGACAACAGCGGCAATGGGTGAACCTTCACGTGTCCAGCTACCCGGTCTTTCCGAATAACTGTCCCGAACTGCCATACCGACCATTGGATCGAGTTCAAATTTTTTGATAATAAAATCCTCGCGAATCTTATTGTTGTTTTCAGCGTAGGGTGTCAGTTGTGATTCAATAGCGGCAACCCGCGATGGATTCTTTATTTGCAGGAATAACGCATTTCTGTATCGCCAGCTATTCTCATTGAATTCGGGATCATTTCCCACGAACGAGTTTTCATAACTGACATAAGTAACAGACGGGAAGCTTGAGTTTATCGGTGGGTGGCGGAATACGCCCGCCACCGTAAATTCCCTCATTTGGCCGCTGTCCAACATCTGCGTGATCGGCTTACCCAGTGCCTTTTCCTGCCCGAAATATTTGACGGCTAACTCTTCGCTAATGCATATTTTACTTTTATCACTGAGATCACCACTGCCTTCAATAAAATCGAACGTGAATAGCGTGAAGAAGGCGGCATCTACTTCAGTGAATTCAGTGTTAAAGAGTTCGCTTCCGATTCTGAAATTTCCGGCATCCGGGCCATATCTTATTACTTCATCAACATCGGCAATATTTTGTTTGATGGCGTTGCCAAGAGCAATAGGTACGTAGCCATATGAAGTAATCTCCTTCTGGAACTCACGCACGGAATTCACGCGGTATACCGTGGATATGTTTGAATGGTTCTGGTCGAACGTTGCATTGAAATCGTAATTGAAATAAGCGACGATACAACAGGCGATGGCGATTGCCATCCCGATGATATTGATAAAGATGTACAGCTTGTTTTTGAGGAGGCTCCGTACGGTAATGAGGAGATAGTTTTTTAACATGGCTGTTGGGCTAGTCTAATAAAGATGACAGGTTCTGCTGGAAGGTTGCATATAGGCCAAAAAATATGCCATTGCATGAAACAGGGTTATAAGGGTCGTTGGGGCTGTCGATCGATATGTCTTGTTCAATAATGAACAGGGCTGTGTTCGAATAGGCGGCCCTTTTGGTTGGTGTCAATTCATTTTACAGATCGCAGCCGTAGTGTGGAAATTCCATTTAAATTGAGGGCATCAGGTCAATAACGATCATTAATGAGAACCTTTTTTGCGCTCCTTTTTTGTATAACAGCACCACGCCTATTTGCTCAGGATATTTCCAAGCTTCCGCAATGGACCAATAGCCTCGATGCTCTTTCGAAGACTGATTGGTTGGTCAACCCGCCGGAAATGAATGCCAACGTCTACAGATCGGCAGAGGGGAAAGACCTTATACTTTTTAATGGCTTGTTAAAGCGGACCTTTCGGATTGCGCCCAATATTGCATGCATTGATTACCGGAACATGACTTCAGGACAACAATTGTTGCGTGCCGTAAAATCTGAGGCCAGAGTTAAACTCAACGGTGTTGAATATTCTGTGGGGGGTTTACACGGTCAAAAAGAACAAGCCTATTTGATTCCGTCATGGGTGGACGAGTTTAAGAAAGGACCGAACGATTTTAGATTTGTGAGTTTCTCGGTCGAACCCATTGCTCCATTTATCAACTGGAAATGTAAAACCTGGGCCGTAAATACGAAACAAGCTAGGGGGAAGATGCTTTCATTAGCGTTTGATACCCCCATTCCCGACCTGAAAGGTGTTGTCGTGAAAGTGAATTACGAACTATTCGATAAAATGCCTCTGCTCGTCAAGTGGATCTCTGTCGAGAATAAAAGCGATCGCATGGTCAGAATCGACGGAGTTGTGAACGAGATACTTGCATTGGTGGAGGAAGAAAGTGCCGTAGTTGGAACACCAGAGCAAATGAAAAAACAACATGGGATCTATGTTGAGACCAATTATGCATTTAATAATGCTATGCGTTATGACATAAGTGATCAGACTACACATTGGAAGACAGATTCGACTTATACATCACAAGTAAATTATTATTATCAAACACCGGCTTTATTGGAAGTATATCCTGAGAAAGTATCCGGTATTGAATTGCGTCCGGGCGAATCATTTAAATCGGTGAGAACGCACGAATTGCTAATGGATAGTTATGATCGTGAGCGAAGGGGATTGGCAATCCGTGAGATGTACAGCACGGTCGCGCCCTGGACGACACAGAATCCGATATTCATGCATCTGATCAGCAAGAATGATGATGAAGTAAAAACCGCGATCGATCAATGTGCCGTAACGGGATACGAGGCTCTCATACTTAGTTTTGGCAGTCATTGTAATACGGAGGATACGTCGGCGATGAACATTCGTAGGTGGAAATCACTGTCTGACTATGCGCACGGAAAGGGAATTCTCATTGGCAGCTACACGCTTTTCAGTAGCCGGAGGATCAGCGATGAAGACGATGTGATCGATCCCAAGACTGGCAAACCCGGTGGGGCATTTTTTGGAAACGCTCCCTGCTTTGGCAGTAACTGGGGGTTACGTTACCGCGACAAGATCAAATATTTCTACACACAGACTGGATTCGACATATGGGAAAATGATGGGCCTTATCCGGGTGACGTTTGTGCATCTACGAAACATCCTGGCCACAAAGGGCTTGAGGATTCACAATGGAAACAAATGGAGATGCAGAAAGAACTTTACCATTGGTTAAATGAGCGTGGCGTCTACATTAATGCGCCAGACTGGTATTTCTTCGATGGCACAAACAAGATAGCAATTGGATATAGGGAAGTAAATTTTTCGCTTTCACGAGATCAGCAGAAGATCCTGAATCGTCAGAATATCTACGATGGAACGTGGGAAAAAACGCCGTCGATGAGTTGGGGTTTTGTGCCGCTCACGAAATATCAGGGAGGAGGTCCGGAAGCAATACTCGAGCCGTTGCATGAACATCTTAAGGACTATGAACAACTCATGATACAATATTATGGTGCCGGTGTACAAGCATGTTACCGCGGGCCACGGTTGTATGACACTGAAGCTACAAAAAAGGTCGTGACCGAAACGATAGAATGGTATAAGAAATACAGACTTATCCTCAACTCCGATATTATTCATTTGCGCAGGGCGGATGGCCGCGACTGGGATGGGATTTTGCATGTGAACCCCGGGCTAAAACAAAAGGCTTTGCTTATGGTCTACAATCCGACGAAGGAAAAAATGGAAAAGACAATAAGTATTCCCCTTTACTATTCCGGATTGACAAAAGTAGCCAGGGTAAAAGAGAAAGATTCCGGCGGAAAAGATTTTCAGCTGAGCCGGAATTTTGAAATTGCTTTGCCCGTCACGCTGGCGCCGGAAAGTTATTCGTGGTACGTTATTGAATAGTAATCGGCACGCTTACCATTGTCTTGTCCCAAACTAAATCCATCGTCGTAGCCGGACCGATGTTTCCAAAATTTATTGTGAATTGTTCGGCTTCTGATGGTGCTTGAGAAGAGGGAACTTCGACGGCTAAAACATCCAGAGACGGATCCGGCGGTTCACTTCCCCATGTACCCAATTGACTATTAAGGACTACCATCCACGTTTGTGCGCTGGGTACCGCATACATGCGATACGTTCCGGCACTTACAGGTTTGCCACCAAATACAACGTTCTCACTAAAACTGATTTCTGTCGATTCGTTTGCACCTAATCGCCAATATTTTCCATATGGAAGCAATGCACCTGAATTATCTTCACCAAATATGACGCGTCCTTTTTTGCTCGGACGGCAATAAGTGACTTTTATGTCTACCCCTTCATGGCTGAACTCGGTAGTTTGAGTGGGGCTCACCCTGCGGCTGAAAAAGGCTGAGTATGCCGCATACGCGATGATAGCGACCAGGACGAGGCCAAGTCCCACATAGATTTTCTTCTTCATTATTTGTCTTGATTTTTATGAATGTAAACTGCACCAAATATAACAACTCTGTGAAATTTGTTTCGAGGCTACCGATATCCCCACGGGATTTGTGTTCAGTTGTCACTTGGTTGCTACCAACGTTACGTCGCTAACGGCACTGTCGTAGTGGATGCGTAGGTGTCGTTTGGCGCCTCACTGGAGGGATTCATCCGTAGCAGACCTGCAACCGTCTGGCCGGGAATTCCACCTGCGTAAAACCCTTATGAATCCACCAACCATTTCTGTATTTTCAATGCCCGATCAAAAAATATATCCAATTCAAATCATAAAAATGAAAAAATCATATTATCTCCTCGCTGTTGGCCTTTCGGCTTTGCTTTTGACGGCCAGCACGCATCGCAATGCTCCTCCCACCGGTTTTATCAATGGTACTCCGGCGATCCAGAACATCAATGCACTGGCTTTTGGTCCAGATGGTATCCTCTTTATTGGCGATTCAAAAAGTGCGTCGGTGTTCGCTATCGACACTAAAGACAAAACAAACCTGGATAAGGCAGCCGCAGTCGACGTTAAAAATGTGGATCAGAAAATTGCAGCCGTACTGGGAACGGAAGCAAAGAACATCAGTATACTGGATGTCGCAGTTAATCCGGTTTCAAAGAAGATCTATTTCGCAGTTCAGGCAGCGGACAATTCAACGGTGCTGTTGACAATTGAAGGCGATAAGATATTGCCGGTAAGCTTGAAGGATGTTTCTTATAGCTCAGTTTCCATTAACAACGCGCCAGCGGAAGATGCCAAAGATCAACGCGGAAGACCGCTTAGGGTTTCGTCCGTTACGGACCTTGGCTATGCGGATGGAAAGGTGTATGTCAGTGGACTATCAAACCAGGAGTTTAGCTCGACATTCAGATCCATTCCGTTCCCGTTCGCGAATAAACAAGATCAATCTTCATTAGAGATATATCATGCCGCTCACGGCCGCTTTGAAACATACGCGCCAATCAGAACATTTACGACCGCACAGTTGAATGGCAAGAAGTATCTTGTTGCAAGCTTTACCTGCACCCCGTTGGTACTTTTCCCATTGGATGAAATGAAACCTGGAACTCATGTGAAAGGCAGAACAGTTGGTGAGTTCGGAGCAGGTAATTCGCCGCTGGATATTATTACAATGAAAAAAGGCGACGACTCTTTCCTGCTGATGGCAAACTCCAGCCGTCCTGTGATGAGAGTGAAATACAAGAACCTCGAAAGTTATGAAGGCTCACTCACGGAACCTGTTGCCGAAAGTTATGCAACTGCCGGTGTGAGTTTTGTAACACTGCCAATGGTGAATGTATTACATCTTGATAAACTTGATGATAGCCAGGTGTTAGTATTGCAACGCAAGGCCAACGGCGATCTTGATCTCTGGAGCACGGGCGACAGATGGTTCTGAAACATCAAAGGATCAGACTCAAGAACAACAAGGGTCTGATCCTTTTTTTTAATTGTCGTCTTTGGATCCAAACCTGTCTAATATTTATCCTGGCCTGCTCAGGGCGAAAAGAAGGATCCATAAATCTTGATATAGTTTGGGAGAATGAGCGCGCAAACGGGCTGATCATTCCCTCCGTTTATCTTACGGAAGTTCCTCCAGATTCAATAAACAATTCACTTCGTGTCTACCTTTCCAGTTCGCAGAGCCGTACTGCTATTCTGGGTGACTATCAGCAGGCAGAAGATGGAATTATCTTTAAACCCCTTATCCCATTTACATCCGGATTGACGTATGAGGTAAGCGTTGCTGGTAAGACAATTGGCAAGATTGAAATCCCCATGCCCATTCATACAGATCTCCCGGCGTTGACCGCAATCTATCCTACGCAGGACACCTTACCCGAAAATCTACTTAAGTTCTATTTTGAATTTTCTCATCCGATGCGGGAAGGTCAGGCGCTGAAGTATATCACCTTATTAAAAAATGGAACGGACACGGTTTGGGGCACGTTCCTCGACCTTCAACCCGAGCTTTGGAACAAGGATTATACCCTTCTAACGTTGTGGCTTGATCCAGGGAGGATAAAGCGAGACTTGCAGCCGAATCAGAAGCTAGGAGTACCGTTACATCACGCGACTTCGTACACACTCATCGTTAATTCCGGATGGGCAGATACCCGTGCCGTGGTGATTGCGGAAGACTTTAGCAAAAACTTTTTTGTTGCTGCACGTGATAGTATTCGGCCTGATCTCAAACGATGGTCGCTTAAGACTCCGAATCCAAACACCACCGATCCGTTAATCATTCTCTTTAATGAATCACTCGACCGCATCTTGTCGAGTGAAGCTATGCGAATACTTTCTGCAGATGGAACTCCCGTCAATGGTCAAATAGAACTTAAGAACGAAGAGGCCGTTCTTGAATTCACCCCTGAGTCGTCCTGGAGTAAGGGCACGTATGTAATTGAGTGTGAAAAAAGACTGGAAGATCTTGCGGGCAATAATCTCAATCGATTATTCGATCGAGACATCACGAAAGATGCGGAACAATCGATGAAGGAAATATTCACTCGAAAATTTGATATTCAATAGGACGAATAGTGATCTTCGTCCTAAATGACTAGAGGCATTACAGTATTTTTTAAACGACGGCTGTGAAGGAGATAGGAGTTTTGAGCAGTAAGCTGCCTTACACCTTCTACTTTATACCTTATTTCCTCTTAGTGTAATCTCCCGAAGTTCCTTATTTTTGCCCACTCATCACGATAAACATGGAACTGATAAAGGCTCTGATTGACTTCATTTTGCACATAGACCAGCATTTGGTAGAAATTGTAAATGACTATCAAACCTGGACTTACCTGATTCTTTTTCTTATCATTTTTGCTGAGACAGGGCTGGTGGTCACTCCGTTTCTTCCGGGCGATTCATTGCTTTTTGCTGCGGGCGCAATTATAGCAAAGCCTGAGTCAGGTTTGAACATCATGTTCATGTGGGGTTTGCTGATCGTTGCGGCTATTCTCGGCGACCTGGTTAATTATCATGTCGGAAAATTCGTTGGTGTAAAGGCGTTCAGCGGGCACTATAAATTCCTCAAGATGGAATATCTCAACAAAACACACGAGTTCTATGAGAGGCACGGTGGAAAGACGATAATATACGCGCGATTCATTCCGATAATAAGGACGTTTGCGCCATTTGTCGCAGGCATTGGTGCCATGACTTATGGAAAATTTGCAACGTTCAATATTGTGGGTGGAATTGCGTGGGTGACCAGCTTCCTGTTTATTGGATATTTTTTCGGAGGATTACCCATCATCAAAGACAATTTCACTTACGTTATTTTCGGGATCATCTTTGTGTCAATTCTTCCTCCGATTATTGAATACTTCCGGGAAATGCAAAAGAAAAAGCGTGTGCCCAATGGTTAAAACAATCCAGGGCACTCAATGTTCTTCTGGCTCATGGGATTTCGGTTATGGTTCGTACTCAAAGACCAATTCTCCATATATTGCGTATCCCCGTCCGTTCACTGAGAAAAGTACAGAGGGTCCATAGGATAAGGGCGTAGGTTCAGAACTCCAAGTATTCTGGGTTGAGTTGAACTTCTTCAGATCATTGTAGTAGCCAATACCGTAGGCTGTTCCTCCTATATTCATGAACAATCTTGGGGAGTCATTCTGTGAACTCACAAGCGACCATACGTTGTTTACGAAGTTGTATTTCCAAAGATTCCCTTCTACAGCGACATATGCAAAATTATCAGCGATAAAAGAGCGAGGTTCGCTAACGAGTGAGAATGGTGCCATAGAAACGAGCGTCCAACTGTCGTTAGAATGATTATACCTCCACAGGCTTGATGCATTTTCTGATTCAAAATTCAGCACATATCCGCTTCCTTCATAAGCAAATGAAGTTCGTGTCATTCCTGGCATTGATAAGTTTGCCTTTTGTGTCCAGGTATTATTGCTGAAATTATACTCCCACCAATCATTCAGTACCGAGTTAAATTGTCCGCCACCCACATATCCTTTTGAACCTGCGGAGAAAGCTGCAAATCCATTCCGTGACTGCCCCGGAAAATTCGCCATTTTGGTCCAAGCCTTTGTAGTGGTATTCAATCTCCACACGTTATTAAAGATTCCTTCTCCGAAACCAACGTAGGCGTTAGCAGTGTTTGTCAAAACTGCAGTTGGATAGCTGTTTGGATCTGGCATGTCGGGGAGCCTGGCCCAACTCATTTTGAAGTCCTGGGCGGAAACGCCTTCTTGTGATTCGAATGTTACCTTCACTTTTCCCAAATGGAACGTTGTCACTCCGTAGAGACTGGCCTCGATTTTCGTAGATGACGACGCATAGGCATTGTTCAATTGTAAATCTCCAATGAAGACACTATTGTAACCGCCAGCTCTGAAGTTTTTACCCGTGATCGTGACGACAATTCCATAACCCGAGGTGGGAGTGAAACTCTCCACGACAGGGGCAAGGAAACTAAACCCAACTGGATCAGTTTCAACATCTCCGATCTTTACTTTCACGTCAGCGCTTATTGCATTAACGTTTGGAGGAACAATGACTTTCAGTTCATTCACACTAGCTGACGTCACAACAGCAGTCGAATTGCCAAACGTTACGATATTGTCAGTTTTTGCCGGGGAAAAGAAATTGCCGGTAAGTGTAATTTCGTCGCCCTCTCCTCCGCTAGTTGGAGATATCTGTAGCAGTTGCGGTGGTTTCACCGTGAATGAGGTTATGTCGAACATGGAGCCGGATCCAGTAACGACTTTTACCTCTGTGGCACCCGGAGAAAGACCACCTGGGGCATTGACAGCAACGGCATTTTGTGTTCCTGACTGCACGGTCCCTTCGATCCCGTTAAAATAAACTTTGGTAGAAGTCCCGTTAAAAAATTTTCCTGTCAGAGTCACCGTGCTTCCGGGTGCGCCTTCCGACGGTGAAATTGATTCTATGACCGGCGCTTTCAATGTGAACTGTTTTGAAGGAAGATTCGCCACGTTACCGAAAATTGCCACCGATAAATTGCTTGACTCTGTGTTTAGTTGGTAAGGAACATACACGACCAAAGTGTCTTTATTCGATCGCATAACAGTTGCAGTATGCTGGCCGAACTTCACAATATTAGTTCTGTTCTGGTCACTGAAATTTTCGCCCACTACGGTGACGGTATCACTCCATGTGCCTGTTGTTGGAAAGAAATCCTTGACCACAGGCGCCTTACTTCCAAGGCTCATAAATTCTACCGTGTTCCCATATACCACGAAGTCTTCGCTTATTGCATAACCTCTCACGTAATATTTCTTTCCAGCTTCCAGACTTCGGTCGCATCTGGATTCGAATTGACCGATTCCAGACTTTGAGCCAAGGGAGACTTTGTTCGCAGTAGATACCAATGGTCCAAGAATATCGGACCACACAAATCCGTGATCCTTTACTTCAACATTTGAGAATATAATTTCTCCTGTAAAAGTAACTCCGTCGCTTGTGATATCTGCTGCCTCAACGGTGGTTACCCTGGGAAATTCTCTGGGCGTGATCTCTTCTTTGGTACAACCAAGGAAAAATAACAGTATTGCCAGATTGAAAAATCTCGTTTTCATCTTATTAAAATCTTATGCCTAACAAAAAATTGTAATTCTTCACTTTCGAGAACTGTTGAATGGAAGTTCCGATAAAACCCTCACCCTGGTCGTACCTAAATTCGATAGCGAGCTGTAGGTTCTTCGTGATTTTTCGGTTGTAACCAACGCCAAACCAAATTCCTTTTGGCGATTTTTGCAGACTGTCATCGCCAGGAGATTTTGTAGTGACTACCTGTCCATATGTGGTTTGTCTTTCTTCTATCGTTTCTATAGTATGACTGGTAAGATGATTTACCACGAGACCGCCTTTAATGTAAGGGGTATTTACATCTTTTAGAAAGTTGTAACGAAATCCCAAGGGGATCTTTATAGAGGTGAATTCAGCATGAACATCATTATGAAGAATATCACTTCCTTCCTGCCTCTGGTAATACCCCTGGTAAAAGTTTTTTACATACCACGCGTCGACAGTGAAAAAGATCCGGTCAAAGATTCTTGGTGACGAAAGATCAAGACCTATGCCTCCAACTACGGTATTGCTTTTATTGAACGTAAAAGGATTATGGAGATCTACTGACATTTCAGAGCTGTTATAACCGGCAAAAATGTTATAGTTGACCTTGAAAATAGGTTTTGGTTTTTTATAAATCGGTTCCACGCCCTTACACCGGTTGTAGTTGTTGACAAGGTTTGTAATGTCAGATTCCGTGTAGCCGGTTTCATCAGCCGACATTTTGCAATCTGCAATAAGGAAGTTGAGAAGTCCTTTATATCGTGAATCCGCTTTCGATCGCTGTCCTTGAGAAGTCTCAATCAATTTGCTTTTAGGCGTTGGCAGCAACATCAACGAATCTTTTCTTACGAGGAACACCTTTTGATATTTATAAAGATGTAACGGACCTTTGGCTACAATTTTGACAAATACCTTTTCATCAGTTTCACCACCGGGGATTTGCATCGACTGGAATTCTCTATCGCCGTAAAAGCCATATGCGTGTAGCTCCCGAGGCGAGAACCTCGTGGTCTTGCCACGCCGTGTGTCGCGGAATTGGCAATATTTCGAATTCTTCTTTTCCGTTCCGTACTCAAGAAATCCATTGACCGAGTCCATATTGTTTTTAATAATATATCCCGGTCGGTAATCTTGCGCGAACAAAGCAGGGGAGATAAAAAGGCAGACAAAACTTACTCTTCTTACCAAAGCGGACAAATCACAATGCATATATATATTAACCAACGATTATGCTAAGGTTCCAGAATTGTTGATGGGAGAGGGGCTTTGAACAAAAAATAGCCTTCAACAATTTGCCAACTGGTTTCAAATATAAACAAAACACTTGTATGAGTGTGAAGCTTTCGTAGACAATTCGACCGCATAAACGCTAAAACCCCCCAATATGGTTGACGCGACGTCACACGAGTGCACAAACAATCATTCAATGTCTTCGAAAGACGTAACTTGTTTAAACACGTTTTGTTCATGAGACAGCCGATGCATCAAACAAAACTTTACCAGTGTGATCATCGGAACCATCATCATCTCAATCCCTCTACCAATTATTGAATAATTCTGGGAACGTAGACCTAAATTTTGAATCCTTAGGCTCCAACCAGTTTCATCATCTCATTCGGATATCGATTACCGGATGCAACACCTTTTGGAGCTATCCGATCGAGTTCTTCAAGCTCTTCGTGTGTGAGTGTTATTGTTGTTGCTGCAACATTTTCTTCCAGGTACTTCATTCTTTTGGTTCCGGGGATGGGAAAGATGTTGTCGCCACCAGCCAGTACCCACGCAAGGGCTATCTGCGAAGCGGTATACCCTTTTCTTGATGCGATGTTTTCCAGTTCCCTTACCAAGGCCAGGTTCTTATCAAAGTTTTCGCCCTGAAAGCGTGGTGCTTTTCTCCGCCAGTCATTGGCTTCAAAGTCTTCGAACTTCTTTAGCTGGCCGGTGAGGAATCCACGACCTAACGGAGAATAAGCGACGAAAGCAATTTTCAATTCTTTGCACACGTTCAGGAGTTCGTCTTCGGGTTCGCGGCTCCAAAGAGAATATTCAGTCTGAAGTGCAGTAATTGGATGAACAGCGTGCGCCTTGCGCAATGTCGCTGGTGAAACCTCTGACAAACCGATTGCACGTATCTTGCCGACTTTAACAAGCCCGGCCATTGCTTCTACTGTTTCTTCGATAGGCGTGTCACCATCTTTTCTGTGCAGATAATAAAGATCAATGACATCTACTCCGAGCCGTTGCAAACTCGCGTCACATGATGAGCGGACATATTCTGGTTTACCATTGATGCTACGCATGGATGGATCGTTTGCATCGCGTACGATTCCAAACTTCGTAGCCAAGGTTACTTTGTCACGTCTACCCTTCAATGCTTTTCCCACAAGCACTTCATTCTTATGTGGGCCGTAGGCATCCGCGGTGTCGAAGAAGTTTATGCCGAGATCATTGGCGCGATGTATTACACGGATTGATTCGTTATCATCAAAAGACCCATAGAATTCAGACATTCCCATACAACCAAGTCCAAGTTGTGAGGCATAAATTCCCAGAGATCCCAGTGGTAATGTTTTCATAAAATGTTTTTTTATGATTTCGTATTTCAAGCCAACATCCTAATATAGATATTTCACAAAGGCCTAACTATGGAAAAGATCATTCAGGTAACTTGATATCGGCGTTAAAATCCAATTATTTCAATTGCACGAGGATGTCATTGGACAGAAGATACAATCGATTTTACGTGTGAGTAATAAGGTATTCAAATTTCAGTCGCGATGTCTTGAAAAAAGTTCTAACTTGTTTGGACAAGTTCCAGTCACTATGAGACAGCCGACGATTCTTTTAATTGCTGTTGTCGCCCTATTTTGTACGGGTTCAATCAAACCCGCTTTTCGCACCATGTCCCTGTTCAATGGTAAAGATCTCACAGGGTGGGATGTTTATATTGGAAGTGCATATGATACTATCTCTAAAAAATTTGCAGGCGAACCCCTAGGTCTCAATAACGACCTACTAAAAGTCTTTTCTGTGGTAAACGTAGACGGAAAACCTGCTCTGCGTGTTTCCGGCGAACGCTTTGGGGGAATTTCAACTACCCGCGAATACAAGAATTATCACTTGCGGCTTGAGTTCAAGTGGGGAAAGTTGAAGTGGCACCCAAAACGCAACGCCAAAAGAGATAGTGGATTGCTGTATCACGCGGTTGGCAAACATGGCGCAGACGGAGGATTTTGGATGCGATCACAGGAATTTCAAATTCAGGAAGGTGATTGTGGCGATTACTGGGGCGTAGCAGGTGGTATTGCCGACGTCCCCGCCGTAAAAGCAGGCGATAAAAAATTCGTTTATACTCCAGGCAGTCCGTTGTTGGCTTTTAGCGAGAAGGGACCGAATGGAAGGAACTGCACGAAGAACCCCGATGCTGAAAAACCAACAGGACAGTGGAATGTCATTGACTTGTACTGTTTTGGTGATACAAGTATTCATGTTGTCAATGATCAGGTAACAATGATACTCTTTAATTCAAGACAAGCAGAAGGTGACAGGGAATTGCCGCTGACAAATGGAAAGATCCAACTTCAATCGGAAGGCGCCGAACTGTTTTATCGAAATCTCGTGCTTGAGGAGATCAAGTCCCTGCCAAAAAAGCTCTTCAACTAGCCTGTCCGGTCCCCTAAGTTGGCGCTGTTTCAATTGTCCGCGTAACATCCTAAAATTAAATTTTTTCCCCGGCTGTATCTTTTAGGGATGCCTGCATTATGGCGGTAATAAATCGCTTAAAAATGGAAATCATGACCGCATCATTAGTTTTCGGGAGAAGACTCTTAAAGACCGCGTTACCTGTAGCATTCTTGTCGGTATTGGCGTGTTCGGAATCCGATCCTGAACCTTCCGTAGTTCCGGGTAACATTACTACTATCGCTGGAATCGCTGGCGACTTTGATTATGACGGCGATGGTGGACCTGCATTGTCTGCTAACCTTGGATTTATTACCGGTATCACTGTAGATCAATCAGGCAACATATACTTTGTTGATGGCGCTGCAAATGTTGTACGTAAGATTGATCGCACGTCCGGCACTATCTCAACCGTTGCAGGTACGTTTCTAGGGTTCAATGTAAATGATCCCACACCCTCAAAAGGCGATGGAGGCCCCGCGATAGAAGCGCACCTGAGAGTGCCCTATGGAGTAGCCGTTGACGCAGCCGGCAACGTTTATATTTCCGACACAGGCAACAACATTGTGAGAAAAGTAACAGCGTCAACAGGAATAATTACGACCATCGCAGGAAACCCAAACAGCTATGGATACAAGGGTGACGGCGGCCTTGCAACAGCGGCGCACCTGTATGGTCCTTATGATGTAGCGGTGGACAAGGACAACAATATCTATGTCGTAGATTCCCAGAACGCTGTTCTCAGGAAGATAGCTGCCGGAACTGGGATCATTACAACCGTGGCAGGAAGCGGCCCTGATCATACAGGTTTCGCTGGCGACAACGGTCTGGCTATTGAGGCACACCTTCATACGCCTCAGGGTGTTACCGTTGATGACGCGGGGAATCTCTATATCGTTGATTCCGGAAACAACGCGATAAGAAAGGTCGATGCCTCGACGGGAATCATTACAACACTTGCAGGTACTGGTCAATGGGGTTATGACGGCGATGGCAAGCAGGCGATCCTGGCGAAACTTTATGCCCCGTCGCGGGTAGCGGTAGATAATGTTGGAGATGTTTACATCGCTGACCAGGGAAGCCACGTGATCCGCAAGATCACTACATCGACGGGCATCATAAACACCTTGGCAGGTACAGCAGGAGTAGCCGGTTACAGTGGAGACGGCGGACTTGCAGTTGAAGCCAGGTTATCCTCGCCTCAGGGAGTAGCTGTCGACTCCGACGGCAATGTGTTCATCACGGAAAGTGGCAATAGCGTAATTAGAGCAGTTAAACAAAAATAGGCTAGGCTCAGTTGTGTGTAAAAGTAAAAGGCAGGAGTGTTCCTGCCTTTATTGTTGTGATAAATTGATGAGGTTCTTTTAGAAAATTCACTGGAGCTTTGCCAGCATTTCTTTTGCGTTATGATTTGAGGGATTCATTTCAAGGGACTTCTGGTAATTTTCGATGGCCTCCTTTTTATAACCCCCTTTCATGTATGCTTCACCGAGGCTGTCGAAAGCGTTGGCCGACTTCGGAAATGCTTTTGCATTTAACTGAAACACTTTAATGGCATAATCATAATTACCTTTTGCCATAATGTGGTAGCCGATCATATTGATGTTTTCTCCCTCAAACAGTATCCAGCCCGGAAACTGGCGTTGTGTTTTTTCATAAACGGCTGCGGCTTCATCTGCCTTCCCTTCCTCAATCAACTTGACGAAGGTTTCTTCATTGGGCGGCGCGGGTTTACCTAGTTTCGAATATACTCTCGATAATTCGCGGTAACAGACGAAAGAATTTGGATACCACTTAATGCCGGCTTCAAGAACCTTCAGCGCAGCGTTGTAGTCACCTTTGCTAATCATGGTGGACGCGAGGTTTATTATTTCACCCTCAAAAGGAACGGACGAAGTTCCAATCGCTCCTTTTGGTGATTTATTTTCTTTGTCAAGGGTAGCGCCGGTTTTCAGGTTTTCCAGGGTTTCATTTTCGTAGTCGATCCGTCCTTCTTCCGGTTTCCATTTGTCGTACTCCATATAATATGCCGTGGCTTTAGCGGCCTCGAGACCTTTTATCCGTGACACAAGGTGAAGGGCTCCATCAATTCCGGCGGATACCCCTGCAGTTGTAACTACAATTCCGTTGTCAACGAAACGTGTGTCACGCAATACCTTTGAATTAGGAAGCATGGCCTGCAAGCCATCAATAAAATTGTGGAATGTAGTGACGTTATATCCCTCCAGCAGACCGGCCTTTGCAAGTATTTGTGCTCCGGTACATACCGACATGGCCATCGTACCGGTGGAGACATTGGACTTAAGCCAATCAAGGACGCGCGGATCTCGGGAAGGTGCGCCTGCCCCGCCACCAGGAAAGACGACAATATCCGGCTTGGGAGCATTCTCGACAGAATATTGTGGCTTCACGGTAACGAATCCTTGTGATAGGATCTCTTTGGCATCCACCGACATTGTGTAAACCTGGAAACCTGAAGCACTGAACACCTCTCCGGGCCCGGCAAAATCAAGTAGCTCCACGCCGTCATAGAGAAATATGGCGACGGAATATCTGTCCTTTTGCTGCGCTTCCGCGCGAACCATTAGCAAGAACATTGCACCCATGAACAGGATGCATGACAATGTTTGATAACAATATTTCATATGTGTACACGCAAAATTTTTTTTGACCTGATTTGTCCTTATGTAATTGGAATAACGTACTTTTTGAAAACATTCGTTAAATTAATGCCTGAAAGTGATGCCATGAAGATTTGGCCTTAAATGTCCTCTATTTGACTATCATACCCTATGCAGGCTGAGACTGTCGTTTGTTTCTTATTGTTTCCGCGGGTTCACTTGATGGACCTCGCGGGACCGGTACAAGTGTTTTATGAAGCTTCGAAACTTGGGTCTGCTCCATACAAGGTGACGTTCTGTGGCGTTGGCAAGCATGTGATGTCAGAACAGGGCCTCGGGCTGGGCGAACTGAAACACTTTGAGGACATAAGTCTAAAGAAAGGTGATTTTATTTTTATACCTGGAATGGACTTCAGGAGTTTCACGGAGGGCGTCTTTAGTGCTGATATAAAAACCATAACGCCGTGGCTGCGGGACAATCTCGCAATAGGAGTTCAGATTGCGAGTGTTTGCAGTGGCGCTTTGGTCCTAGCTGCTTCGGGGTTGCTTGACAGAAAAAAATGTACATCGCATTGGAAGTGTATAGACTACATGACACAGCATTTCCCGATGGCCAATGTCCAAACGGATACCCTATACGTCCAGGATGGTAACATATTCTCCAGCGCCGGCATGACGTCTGGTATCGATATGGCATTGTCGATCCTTGAAGCACAACACGGCCCTGTACTTCCCGCCAAAGTAGCCCGAGAAATAGTGGTGTACATGCGGCGTAATAACATGGACCATCAACAAACCATCTATCTCGACTACAGAACACATTTTAATCCATCGGTACATAAGGTCCAGGATTACATTATATCAAATCCTGCGAAAAACCCGGGACTGGAAGAACTTGCTGCTATCGGAAATACAAGTGTGCGAACTCTTACGCGGTCTTTCAAGAGTGCAACAGGACATACCATCATCGAATTCAAGAACGCTGTTAAGGTGGAACTGGCGCGCACGCTCATCCACAATAAATCTTATACTATGGAAAAGATCTCCAGCCTCTGCGGCTTTCAAAGCGTCAGGCACCTTAGAAGGATCTGGGGTAGGCAGGTGGGTATGTCGTTGACGGCATTCCGCAGGAGCTGAGGGTATAGGGCATAGGGTATAAGGCATAAGGATTTCATTTGCAGAAAATCCTTGAGTGTTGATTGTTGATTGTTTTTTCTAACCGCCACCCCTAAATCCCCGTAAGGGGACTTGAATACCCTTCCTAAAGCTGATTTCTTAATTCCCCCTGAAGGGGGCCAGGGGGTGGAGCCGGGGGTGGAATGACAATAATTTATTAGGTTCGTCCAGTAATTTTATCAGAGAATGAACGTCGACATTATTGAATACGAAGACCGGTATCACGATGCTTTCCGGAATCTAAACCTCGAATGGCTTGACAAGTATAATCTTACGGAAGAGCCTGACCTGATGGTACTTAATGATCCCAGAGGAACAATCATAGACAAGGGTGGTTATATATGGCTTGCAAAGCACGATTCGGTAATCATCGGTTCGTCAGCTCTTATGAAAGAGCATGATGGGGTCTTTGAGCTTGCAAAGATGTCTGTCGCCGGAGAATGGCAAGGCAAGGGGATAAGCAAACTGCTGATCGAAGTTTGTCTTGCAAAGGCCAGGGAGGTAAAAGCCAAAAAAGTAGAGTTGTTTTCTAACCACCAGCTGTTAGCGGCGCTTAAACTTTATGAACGCTACGGATTCCGCTACGTCGAAATGAAAGACAGTCCGTTTGAAACTGCCGATGTGAAAATGGAACTTATTATAGATTGAATTACACTGAGACGCGACATTATGATGAAAAGATTTCTCCTATTAGCCCTTTTGGTGTTTTCAATGCACGTATCGTATGCGCAGAAAAAAAATACAGAAAAAAAGCATTACGTCTGTCTTCAATCTACGGCCATATATCACGACCGATCGAACTGTGCCGGGTTGCAGATGTGTGGCGGAAGAACCCGGACAATAAAGGACGTAGGTAGCATAAAGCCGTGCCCAAAATGTGCGGCTCCCATTTACCGAAGTATGGGGTTCCATGACATCAAAAGAGTATTAGGTGTTAAGAATAAGAAACAAATCAAAGATTCGCTGGGCACTGCTGAAAGCACTATTCATAGACCCGGCGGTATTTCGATACGGATAAGTGGCCCACCTGAAAGCAAGACGGTAAATATGCTGGAGTTTTACTTTGCGGAACCATTGGTGTTTAACGAGGATACTTTGTTCTCCAATGTTTTTTATGATCGATTGGGTCTTCAGTTTGATGGATGCAAAGGCGACACTATCCGCAGCACCCAACCTCATCCTGTTACCGGCAAGGTGAAAAAAGATGTTACGGTCGAATACAGAGGATGTGCGATAGTGGAGACCAGGGACGCTTACGAGGATAAAAGCAGATATTATTATGAGCTCACGTTCTTTGCCAAAGAAACTGATAGAGGTACTCGCCTGGACAAAATCGTGCTTATACTAAAGGTTGAGTAGAGATCCGTCCTGGCGGCTATTAGTCGCTGCTGGCAACACGAAATCCTTTGTTATGATTGCGCGAAGTCG
>DATHIE010000606.1:0-7684 GCA_035316905.1 Chryseolinea sp.
TCTCCATCTGATCAAGGTTTCGGCTGCGCTCCGTGGTTGACCCACCAGGTTCAACGCTACGCTGTTCCTGTCCCCTTTGCAGATCATTTTCCAGGCTGCGCTCTTTATAGGACTCAGAAGTCCTTTCGCGACGTGCATCAACTTGCTCAAGCTTACCCTTTCCATTGTCACGCATATATTGCGAAGGCATAGAGTTCAATCTTGACGTTTTCGAGTCATCGACGTCAGGTTTATAAAAACTTACACGGTCGCGCTCAACCGCAGTTCTACCCGGACGATTCTGATCACTAACGGCATACGTCCGTACGCGCTCTTGTGTTGTTCTTTCAATTTCCCTTCTTGAAGGACCAGTAATATACGTGTGACGCGTTCTGTTATCCGTATAGTTGTTCGTGACGATTGTCGTATGATTGATAATATTCACGACATGTGGTCTCGGAACGCAATGACGATAAACAGAACGATACGTTACATATCGGTACGGAACGAAACTCCAATAATGATGCGGTATCCGATTGTAATAATTATAAGACACGCTGAAACCCAATCCTGGCATTAATGGAGCCCAGCCATAATAACCGCCTCCACTTCTCCACGCTACCCAAGCCGGTCCCCAAACACTATCCGGTACCCACATCCATCCGTAGAAATCATCATAGAACCAACGGCCATAGTGAAATGGCGCCCACCCCCAGGAATAATCCGATACCCAGGTGTTGCCATATTCTGTCGAGATCCAATAACCACTTGTAGCATAAGGCACGAAACCTCTGTCAACACGAGGCATCCAGACATAGCCATAATTATTATGGTGTATCCATGTACCGTATGGTTGCAGTTCATCATAAAACACCTGCATTGAAACGCTTCCCTGCGCTTTCGCTGAACTTACGCCCAGTATACACATCAGCAGGAAACCCATTACCATCACAATTCCTCTATTTCCTAGCTTTTTCATAGTCAAAAAGTGTTTTAACTTCTTACATATAACGAAAAATGATGCCATTTTTTATATGTTGGTCACTGGCAAATTGTAGGATTTTGCGCTGAAAAAAGTGTTAAAAAGACGGCATAGATAGCGATTTGACCCTTGTTTCGTCTGCTGATCATATTGGATGGGAAAATCGACTCGTTTCCACCCACTTCTCATCTCCTCGTCTCCTCTCCCCTTCTCAGAAATAATTGGTAATATTATCGCATGAGCCAGTCTTTTACTTCCAAGAAATACTTTTCTCAAATCAACCTTATCTACTTCAGTCAGGCGGGTATTATGCTTGTTTTTGCTGCCGTCGTTTTTGCGCTGGTCTATTCGGGCCAGTTCGCTCCGACAGCGGACCAGAGCCTTGCAGATAACCTAAGCTACTTGCTGACCGCCGTTGTTATTGCGGGTTATGCAGGTGCGCACTTTCTATATCGTTATATGCTCTCACGTATCGACAAGAACAAGGATCTAAACAAAAAATGCCCGGTTATTTGCCTGCCTTGCTGGCACGATCGGCATGCCTGGAACTTCCCGGGATGCTCGCAGCCGTTGTTCTTTTCATGACAGCAAAGCTCTACCTGCTCGCGATTCCTGTTTTCACGTTTATTGTATTCTATTTAATGCGACCAACGCCAACAACTATCGCGGACGACCTTCAACTATCGGACAAGGAGCGGTCGATGCTAAATGATCCCAATGCGATCATCGCCGAACGCTGAACATTGGAACGAACTTTAGTACTCAGAAAAAGTGCAGGAGGGTTAATGTTGAGACTGTTGGTGAAGGGTGTAAAGTGAATAACTGATAATGACAGCGGTCTCAGAACGCCGAATGTCCAATGTCCAACTCCCAATGTCCAGAGTAATTACCTTAATACCATAGTCATGAAAGAACCAACTCGGGGAAACGGGAAGATCTGTTATGTCGAAATTCCCGCTTTAAGTATCGAAACTTCCTCAAAATTCTACCACACCGTTTTCGGATGGCATTTGAGAAAAGACAATTATGGGTCTGTTTCGTTTGATGATACTGTCGGCGAAGTCAGCGGCATGTGGGTTCTGGATCGCAAGCCGATGACGGAAGCTGGAATTATTATCTCCATCATGGTTGATGACGCGACAAGCATTCTTGAATCGATAGCGAAAAATCGTGGAAAAGTTATTTTTTCAACTACGATGAGTTCGGGTGAAAAAATCGCGCATTTCACTGACCCGGCGGGTAATGTGATGGGTATATATCAGGAGGCTCCGAAAAATTGAGTGTACTCAAATCGCAGAGTCCCCGAGACGGGAGACTCTGCGACGACATCAGCTTGAACCTAAACCGAAACTCTACTGATTCTAGAGGCTAAAAACGTGTAGCCCGAGCAATGTCGAACGCCCAATGTCCAATTTCCAATTTCCAGGTCAAAAACCCGAAGACAGCAATTGTGTCGGATGTATTTCAAGCAGTAAATGTTTTTATCGCAACACCGAGGAGCGCGGCTGCTAAAATGATAGCTGGTTCTGGAATCTTCTTGAATCTTAAAAGGATTCCAATTGTAGCCAGCGCGATGAGTACGGACGGAATATCAGATAGCATTCTTTTGCCGAGGACCAGTACAGCCCCTGCGATAGCACCGATCGCGGCTGCAGTCACGCCATCCACGAATGCTTTGATGGCGGGATGTTTTCCATATTTCTTGAAGTAGGGCGCCGGAAGAATAGTGAATAGATAACAAGGAACAAATGTCGCGAACGCCGCTACTGATGCTCCCGGAAATCCATCCACGAGGTAGCCGATAAAAGCTACAGTGATAACGACCGGGCCAGGCGTGATCATTGCGACAGCTACGGCGTCAACAAATTGTTGCTCATTGAGCCAATGGTATTCCTTTACCACACCACCATATAAAAAGGGAACGATCGCAAGGCCACTACCAAAAACAAATGCGCCCGCCTTGGCGAAAAACCATGCTAGCTGCCAAAGTTTGGATTCTGTTGCAGCAGGAGCAAGTTCAATCATCAACGGTAAAAAGGCATTCGCCCTAAAACCCAACCACCTGGGTGGAGCCTTGACCATCCAGACAACAACACCTGCGGCTAATATCAGCCACAAGATTTCCTGTTCCGTAATGAATGTTACTATGGCAAGAACAACAAATATGACCCATCCCAGTTTATCACGTCCGATACTCTTGCTGGTGAGCTTGTAGCTGCCTATGATAATTATACCGATAACGGCCGCACCTACGCCATAAAATACGGCCTGCATCCATGGAAGACCGCCATAGAGAACGTATGTGTACGCAATAACAAGGACCATCAGGAATGACGGCAGCACAAATGCCAACCCCACTATGGTAGCACCACGTATGCGGTAGTGAACGTAACCGATATAGATCGCCAACTGCGCTGCGAGTGGTCCCGGCGCCAATTGAGCCAACGCAAGTCCTTCCCGATAATCTTCTTCGCTGATCCACTTTTTGTTTTCAACCAGGTCGCGGTGCATATATCCAACCAAAGCCACCGGTCCACCAAAGCCCCACGTTCCGAGCTTGATAAAGTAAATGATAAGGTCTTTGAGGCTGTATGGATTCATTGTAGTCCGTTGGCTGTGATTCAATTTATTCCTGCTTTCTGAAATCCAGCGTGTGGAAAACAAAAAATCTTATTGCATGAGTGGACCAGTAAGAAGTACCTGAACTTTCTTGCTGAAAGACGTGCATATATCCCAGTTGTGCATTGAGATGAGAGGTAAACATGTATCCGACCCCGGCGAAGAACCGGTTTTGATCGAATGTATTGTAAACAATCCTTTCTCCGAAATTCAGGAAGACCTCATCTATAATCGCGACAAATGGAACTTTAGCTGCCAGCTCTTTACCCTTTAGTGGAATGAAGAAAGAAAAATTATAGCGCAATCGATAGTTAAAATTGTAGCCATCCTGAAGTTGATCGTTCGCTGCCTTTCGTACAAATCGTTGCTCAAAGCGCAACCACTGAAGGGTGCTGAATGACGAATACTTTTGGTTCCACCATATTTGTTGCCAAAATCTATTCTCAGGCCGCGACGTTTCTAACCCTTCGGCGGGGAAGTGATTGACAAAGGCATAGCCAGCATTGGCCCGGAGATTATCTTTAATAAAGAACGTAACAGCAGGCCGCACCATAAATTGAAAAGGCCGTTCAACAAAATTGTCTGTTCTCCGGTAATGAACGTCAAGCCAGAGACCCCATCTCTTTGAGAGCCTCGTCTGATTGAAATATCCCAGCCAAAGCTGCTCGCGATTTTGAATTTCCTTCTCCGTGCTCTGTGCAAAACTGAACGAAGGAACTATTATCAGCAATAGAAGCAAAATTCGAAAGTCCATCTAGTCTATTGATTTAATGCAATTCTAGGCCAGGACGTCAAAACAGGATAGAATAAAAGTGACTATTAGAATAGGATTTACTTTTTAGTTTGATTTTTTCTCCGGTATTGTGATGGTGTTATTCCAATATTCTTTTTGAATATCCTGTTAAAGTGACTTTGATCCGAAAACCCCGTAAGGTAAGCGATCTCTGCCAGGGAATATTGTGATCCGGTCAGAAGTGTTGTGGCCTTTTCGATGCGCAACTTCCTGATGTAATCACCAAAAGACAGATCATCGAAATATTTTGAAAACTCACGCGACAGATATGACGGATGAACGTTGAGATTTTCGGAGATCACCTTCAGGCTAAGAGAAAGGTTGGTGTCAATGTGATCCTGAATTATGGCTTTAAGTTCTTTGGCCCAATCTGGAACTTTGTTGGATCTGTGCCTTAGGAATTTTTGATACACATCCAGGAACATGTTTTCAGTAGGATTCTGTGTATGTTTCTCACCCTGCAGGTATTTTGCCCAACTATACAAACCATCATAAATCATCATCCCCCTGTCCAGTAATTCGAGATCATTTGTAATGTTGTAAGATAGCCCTGCCGATATGGCCCAAAGCCCTGATGACTGCGCAGAGATGTCGTGTCTGTCCGTATCAGCGCCGCGAACAATGGTCGCGATCAGGTGCAATGCCGGATCCTTAAGCTTGTGTTTTTTCAGAATGTAATCAAATGTACACTGATCACCGTAGTGCGTGTATTCCACATCAGGAAGGTCAAAGGGAATTGCATTGATCTCTTTGGACTTAAGAATAACTTCACTGAATGGAACATAAATAAATTCGGCGTCCGGATCGACAAATCTTTTGATCAGCCAGGGGCAGGCGATTCGATCGATCTTTGGACGTTCACGTGTTATCCATTTCATGGCGCCGTTAATTGTTAATAGTTAATCGTGGGTGTGGGCGCGAGTGTGATTTCAAGTTATTCTGACTTCAGGCTTTCGACGGGATTTTGAATTGCTGCAGAAAAGGAACGATAGGAAACCGTAGTCAGAGCTATAAACAAAGATGCAGTTAGCGTCAAGCCATAAACCTCGAATCCTTGTGGAATTCTTTCTGGCAATTCCGTCAACATCGCGTTTCCAAAAAAATGTGCCACGGGCGCAGCCAACACAAAAGCTACCAGGATCAACAGACCTGATTCGCGAGTAAACATCATCAGAATGTTTTTTACCGTCGCGCCGAAAACTTTTCGAATCCCAATCTCCTTCGTTCGCTGCACGGCCATAAAGGAAATCAATCCATACATTCCAAGGCAACCAATAAAAATAGCAATGACAGACGCGATTCCCATGAAACTAAAGACCGTGTTGAAAAAACCATACCTTCGGCTGACGACCTCATCCATAAACTGGTACTTGCATAGATATTCCGGATAAACATTTTTCCAGGCGGTCTCAATTCCACCTATAACTTCCGAAATATTTGACGTGGAAATATTCATTGCAATACCAGACATTCTGGTAGAGTCGTATCGAAGTATTACAGGATCAACTACGTTGCTCAAAACTTGTGTGTAAAAATCTTTGATCACAGCCCGGATCTTTACTTGCTCTTCCTCAAGAAAGAAAATCGAACCCATCGCTTCCTGAGCACTCTTAAATCCAAGCGCTTTTGTCAACGACTCGTTGACAACTACTTCGGACGACTTCTGAGGTTGATCGTCAGCAAAGTTCTGCCCTGCCACAACTTTAAAACTAAAAACCGTCAGAAACGATTGGTCCACATAATTGACAAACGCCGTCTTTTTGTGCTCCGATTCCGCCCTGTCAGCAAATTCTACGGGTTCACCGCCTTCGGGCAAACTAAAACACAACGTATGGCTTACCACGCCAGGCACTTTTTCAAGTTCTTTTTCAAGCCGCGCGTGTTGCATTCTATCATTCCCTCTCAAGTGTGGCAACACAACAATTGTTTCTGGATCAAACCCTATTGGCCTTTCCTTGAAATGACTGATCTGATTGATAAGAATAAGTGTGACAAGGATGAGGATCTGCGCTCCAGCAAACTGCAACACCACCAAACTTTTGCGAAGAGAAAAACCTCTTGTGTTACCACTGAATGTCTGTGAACGCAAGGCAAGTACCGGTTTGTAACGCGCAAGAATAAAGGCGGGATAAAACCCTGCGAATATGCTGATGAGAAGTGTAACGACTGCAATAAAAATTATAGTCGATGGATCGTTCAGCAAATTAAACTTCAGATATTCGCCGCCATACAGTTTATTCAATTCGATAATCCCAATCTTAGCGAGTCCAAGTCCAGTCAGTACTGATATGCCGGTAATAATAAACGCCTCAGTCATGTGCTGAAGTATTAACTGTGTCTTTGTGCTTCCCATCGTTTTCCGGATCCCGACTTCCCGCGCACGCCGCAGAGATTGCGCAGTAGACAAGTTTGTAAAATTGACACACGCAATAAAGGCGATCATCCCGGCTATTATAGATAGAATTATCATAACAGGAACAGGAAAATCGTAGGTGAAATTATTGTAGTCATAATTGCGATCATGATTATCGTTCAATGGCATCAGGAAAAATTTTGTTTTTGATGCCACATCTTCCTTCATGTGCTTTTTGATGATTCCTTCGAGCTGGGGATAAAGTTTTTCTATCGATGTGTTTTCGTTGACCAGGATATACGTAGCTCCGGCAAAAACCCTGTCCCAGTTGTCGATGGCTTCAGGATTGAATTGTGCCAATGAAGAGTACGATATCAGCATACTGTAAGGGTGATCGGTGTTTGAGGGCGGTTCTTTCACAACTCCGGTCACTGTTAGCGTAAGCCGGTTCTCAAGAGTCAACACGCTACCAATAGCACGGGAAGTCCCTCCCAGAAATTTTTCCGCAAATCTATCGGTAACAACAGCTGTTCCCGGTTTAGACAACGCCTGCGCTGGATTGCCGGCGATCCATCTAACGTCAAACACGTTTGCGTACTCCTCATCTGCAAAGAAAGCGTACTTATCTTCGAAGATGCTATTGTCCTTTGCGAACTGATACAACTGAAGGCAATACACGCCGGTAGCCCGCTCGATCCCAGTTAATTCCTGGCGCGCAGCGTCGGTGAGTGGTGTAAAGTTATACCCACTTAATTCGCGTCCCTGGGGAGTTTGATAGTTTAAATTGATGCGATAGATACGATCCGCATTGGTATGAAAATCGTCGAAGGAAGTTTCGAAGCGTATCATCAGGAAAATTATAAGACAACACGCAACGCCGAGAGCTAAACCTGTTACATTAATAAATGTATACAATCGGTTTTTTCTGATGTATCTGATAGATGTGATGAAGAAACTC
>DATHIE010000607.1:0-4043 GCA_035316905.1 Chryseolinea sp.
CATCTGTGAAAATGCTCACGCTCCACTGTTTCTTGTGCACGTCAATTCCGACGTACAACTGAAGATTGTTGAAATTGATGCTTTCCATAATTCTCTTTTCTACTTAAGTTAGTGAGGAGAATTATTACATGGGAACTATAAAACATAGCGCTGGTTCAGTGTTGCATTATAGTTTTCGTTTCTTAATTTCGTTCGGTGTCGTGGGACAAAGCGCAGCAGGTCGCTAAAGCCATTCGTTCCTCATTTGGCTTTAGCTCCTAACCCGCGCTACGTTTTATACACGAACGTTGTAGGTCATTGACCATCCAAGATCATCATAAAAAATTTCGTAACTTTAGTCCTATGACAACTAAAGAAATCAAGTCAGAGATTCAAAAAACGTTAGAGAATATTCCGGAGAATGTATTGCAAGATATTCTGGACTACTTAAAGGCAATCCAAGGTAAATCTGCTGACAAAATAAAACTTGGCAAGAATCTCCGCGACATCTTAGCGGAAGACAAAGAACTTCTTGAAAAGCTGGCTAAATGATAAGCCTCAGCGAAGTAGAAAGTATCCATGAGATTCTTATTGAGAAATTCGGAGGCTCAAAGGGGATACGAGATAGAGAAATCCTAGAGTCGGCGATTAATAGACCTTACCAGACATTCGATCAGAATGAATTATATCCACTACCCGTTGACAAGGCCGCAGCAATTTTCGAAAGCTTAATTTCCAACCACCCCTTCATCGACGGCAACAAGCGAACGGCCTATGTCGTGATGAGACTGATTCTGCTCGGCAGTAACCTTGACATCTATGCCGACCAGAAAGAAAAATATGAATTCGTAATGAGTGCCGCAAAAAGCGAAATCAAATTTGACAAGATTCGAGAATGGCTAACTAAACATCTTCGGTGAGGAAACGACCTACAACAACGTGATAATCCATGGTGTGGCGAGTGCAATATTCTAACTGTGCTTAACTAAGTTTGTACGCACAACGCCTGCTGATTTCGCGGTAAGGTTGCCAAAGTCATTCCTTCGTCATTTAACTTTGGCTCCCCATATCACACCAGGTCTAATGCACCAGCGTTATGCACAACGCCGCGGGACAGATTCGGTGCTTCGAACATTGGCACATTTGCTTGCCACACATTCCCGCGCGACACCAAAGCAAGCAAAAGAGCCAAATCCCAACCTAATTATTCAGAAATTGTATTTAAATTTAGCTGTCTATTCTGAAAGGGCTCAATATGCAGTTGATGGAGACAGAACAAACATCAATCGTGTTGCAGCATGCTTGCGCATCGAAACCCGAAAGCCAAGAGATTAGGTAATTCACAATCGGAATTACTCTTTAAATCGCCACTAACTAATTCTTATATGAAAACAGGATTGAGCTTTCGCACGCTGTGCGTGTTGCTGTTTGCAGGGCTGAACCTTCCGATTGCAGCGCTTTCTCAGGACGCAGAGAAACAAAAGATCATCGATGTTATAACCGGTGAACTTGACGGATGGTATAAAAAGGATCGTGCAAAATGGACGGACGCGATCGTGCATTCAAATGATGTCATATTGACAACTGCATCGCAAAATGGATATGAGCGTATACACGGATTTGATAGCCTGGTTGCCCCGCGCGAGCAATACTTTACCACACCTGCTGATCCTGATGTCAAAAGGATTTCAAAAACTGATTTTAAAATAAACATAAAAGGTTCGATCGCCATTGTCGACCTGACAGTAAGCGGCAACAATGCTTTTGGACCGTTCGCAGGTGACCAAACAATTTTAATGGAAAGGCAGGGAAAGTCGTGGAGAATTTTGCGGCAGAACACAGTTATGAAAACCAGCTATCAATTAAGCGAGGTGAATATTCAGTCAGGCCTAAATACACAGGGCTATAAATTCATGGAGCTTAAGAAGTTCGATGAGGCTATCAAGGTATTAACCTTAAACACACAATTGTTCCCGAAATCGTGGATCACCTGGGATAGTCTTGCAGAAGCCTATATGCAAAAAGGAGAGGCGCACATCGCCACTGGATTTTTCAAAAAATCAATTGAGCTAAATCCCAACAACAGTTATGCGAAGGAGATGGTTGAAAAAATGTCGAAGAGTCAGTAGTGGGCATCATCATAAAAGAAACCCCTTTCAGGATAACAACGGAGACAAATTAATGGACGACACCGCCAGCCAAATGTTGGCAATAATTTTATTCGCGACAATCACACCCAGGTTCGATTCTCCTCCCAGCTAAGTGATTCCTGAATCGCTTTCAATGAAGTATATCGAGGTTCGTAATTCAAGAGCCGTCGTGCTTTTTCAATACTGCCGCTCGTGCTGTGAACTAAGTGTTCCAAGGAACAAAGTGCTTCCTGCTCTGACATTGACTGCCTGAATTCTTCCCAGGTAACAAATCGCAGGTTTGCTCTTTGACCGTACCATTCTGCCATAGCTTCGGCATAGCCGCGCCACGTCAACGCTTTTTCAGAAAGCAGATGAAAACTTTCACCAACAGCCTTCTTTTTATGGGCGATTGCCTGCATAAAACCAGCTGCTACGTCGTCGGCGTGAACATGATGAGATGTCTCCAAACCCAAATGAGGCATCAATACTTCCTGGCCGCTGGCTAACCTGGAAAAAACTTCGCGGTTAAAGTTTCCGATGGGGTTGAGAGGGACCCAGCCGGGACCAACAATATGTCCAGGGTGTAACACAGTTACGGGAAAACGCTGCTGGTCTAATTGATTCAATAGATAGTCCTCAACCGCCGCTTTCTGAATACCATACTCGCCCAAAGGACGCCTGGGGTGAGATTCTTCTGAAGGCGTTTCTACTTTATGTCCATGCACCCAAGCTGTACCACAATGTAAAAAGTGTTCTATTTGATCTTGCAACGCCGTAACTAGTTGACGCGCGCTTTCAGGGTTAAAGCAAATCAGGTCGATAACAATTTCGGGGGCTAAAGCTTGAATCGCTTTACCAAATACACCTTCTTTTTCAAGTTGACTGCGGTCCAGTTGTTCCCATCTGAGATTCGTCCACGCAGCGTTCATGTCGTAGCGAAAACTTTTATGACGACTAACTATGGTCACGTCATGACCGGCTTCAATCAAACGTGGAATCAAAAACGCTCCTATATGCCCGCTGCCTCCAATTACTACGATTTTCATACCTTAAAACTGTCATTATTATTTTCTCATTCAGACTGTATTTAGCCTGAACCATAGAGCTAATGTAATGATTTTCTGCAGCGGAGGGTGTTTACTTCAAACGAACTATATTATCTTGGTGTACTGCCACGCCGTATAGAGAATTTTGTGGCAATGCCTCGAAAAAACTGGACAATTGTATCAGAAGCCGCAGTCGTCAAGTGTTGCCGGCATGTAAATTATGGTTAAACGATGGTAAAAAACAATGAAGCTAAAATTGTCGCTAATCCTAATATCGGGTATGGCTTTTACACCCTAAGACATGCTGATGGAACCACAACAGAGTTTAATGACCGCCAACAAAAGCTATACGCCATTCTTTTAATATTATTTCTAAAGGCCAAAACAACGGCTCATAGCCAAACGCTGTGCGTAACGTACCAATGACATCCAGATCATGACTCAATTAATTCTACTTTTTGGATTGTTATTAGGGGGCATGACTTCGGACACGGAAATGCCAGGGACTTATGTGAGGAGAATTCAAAGAAATTCAGACGTTCGACAATTTGGACGGACACTCACACTTAATTATGACTCGACAGTCGTTGCGACTTTTCAAGGGGATATGATGAATGAAAAAAAAACAGGCCATTGGACTGTAAAGGGCGACACACTCAAGGTAACTATAGATTCGGTTGGCAGAGAAAGGGCTTTCGGACATTGGAACAAAGTCAATTTTTTCCTGATAAAAAATAAAAAACTAATCAATATCGTGACAGAATTGAAAGGCGAGAAGATAACAGACAAGAGATTGCAAGACGCCTTGTATAAGAACAGTAAAAAGTACGCTTACAATAAGACAAAGAAGCACAATTGCGATTAGGCGCACTACGCACAACAAAAT
>DATHIE010000608.1:0-5278 GCA_035316905.1 Chryseolinea sp.
ACAGATTCGTCGACGGCATTATTGAATGGAAGACTCTTGGGAGGGCGATACATTCAATTGGATGTCAAGCCCGGTCAAAAGTTGAATCCGAAAGATACTTTACTCTCTGAGGTAGCCAAGGGTATGTTGGATTTTGCAGCACCGGTTGCCACTAACATGCAAGTTACGCTGGCTAACCTGAATACTATCCTGGAAGCGCTGGCGAGAAATACGGCCAGGCTGGATACAATTTTCATTCGCCTGCAAACCACACCGGCACTTTTGAACAGAACGCTCTCTTCCGCTAATAACAACATCGATCAATTGGGTACCACGTTCAGGGATGTTGCAACAAACCTTAACGGAACACTGACAGAGCTGAAACCCACACTAAGCAACTTCAAAACTTTGTCGGACTCCTTAAAAATGATGCAGCTCAATGGTACTGTCACCAAAGCACAACAAAGTCTTGCGAAGTTGAATGAAACATTAGCACAGTTGAACAAGGGTGATAATACTGCAAGTAAACTGCTCACCGAAGATTCCCTATACGTCAACCTAAATAGACTTTTGCAGTCGGTTGACTCTCTTGCCGAACACTTTAACAGGAATCCGAAACATTTCCTGTCGCCGCTGGGTAAAAGTCAGAAGAAAATCGAACGCGAGCTTAAAAAGCAAAACGGCACGCCGAAGAAAGATTAACCTTCCCGGCATTACTTTCTTTCAAGGTTGGGTAAACTGACATCGTTGGCATCTTTGTTTGCAGTTGACCCGCAATCTTCCAATCTTTATTTTAATTTTTTCAGACATGCGCCCCGATCTAGAGTTCAACAAAAATGAAGATCAATTCAAACAACTTGTTGATGAGCTTCACCGCAAGTCGAAAAAATTGAAACTTGGTGGAGGTGAAAAAAAAATCGAAGAGCAGCATCAGAAAGGAAAACTTACGGCCCGCGAACGTGTTGACTATCTCATCGATAAGGAATCCCGTTTTCTTGAGCTTGGATTATTTGCAGGCGACGGTATGTACAAGGAACAGGGAGGTTGCCCGTCAGGAGGTGTTGTTACAGGTATAGGCTACGTTGCGGGACGGCAATGTGTCATTGTTGCTAATGACGCTACAGTAAAAGCTGGTGCGTGGTTTCCGATAACTGCGAAGAAGAATCTGCGTGCTCAGGAAATTGCAATGGACAACAGGCTGCCAATAATCTACCTTGTAGATAGTGCAGGAGTGTTTCTGCCGATGCAGGATGAGATATTTCCAGATAAGGAACATTTCGGTAGGCAATTCAGAAACAATGCAAAAATGTCCGCCATGGGCATCATACAGATTGCTGCCATAA
This sequence comes from Chryseolinea sp., assembly GCA_035316905.1. Lineage (GTDB taxonomy): Bacteria > Bacteroidota > Bacteroidia > Cytophagales > Cyclobacteriaceae > Chryseolinea. The sequence goes on from DATHIE010000608.1 coordinate 1,323, forward strand.
TGGGTAGCTGCGTTGCGGGAGGAGCTTACCTTCCTATTATGTCCGATGAAGCGATGATCGTAGATAAGACTGGATCGATCTTTCTGGCGGGTTCTTATTTAGTTAAGGCGGCGGTCGGTGAGACAATCGATAACGAAACCCTTGGTGGGGCGACAACACATTGTGAAATCTCAGGAGTAACGGATAATAAATTTCCCAACGATCAGGAATGCCTGGATTACATCCGACAACTATTTGAAAAGTTTGGTAATAATGCAACTGCCGGATTTGATCGGAGTGACTCTAAGCTTCCGGAAGAAAAGCAGGACGAAATCTATGGTCTTATACCAGCTGATCGGGTAAAACCATATGACACATTGGATATCATCAAAAGACTTGTTGATGGATCAGAATTTCAGGAATATAAAGCGGCCTATGGTAAAACGTTGCTCTGTGGCACATGCCGAATCGATGGTTGGGCAGTGGGCATTGTCGCTAATCAGCGAAAGGTGGTCAAAACAAAAAAGGGAGAGATGCAGATGGGAGGCGTTATTTATTCAGACTCTGCCGACAAAGCAGCACGTTTCATAATGAACTGCAACCAGCGCAAGATTCCCCTGCTCTTCCTGCAAGATGTAAGTGGTTTTATGGTTGGAAGTAAAGCTGAGCATGGTGGCATAATAAAAGACGGCGCTAAAATGGTAAATGCGATGGCGAATTCAACTGTGCCGGAGTTTACGATCATCATCGGAAATTCTTACGGCGCAGGTAACTATGCGATGTGCGGAAAAGCATACGATCCCAGACTTATATACGCATGGCCTACGGCACAAATTGCCGTGATGAGTGGAGCGGCAGCGGCAAAGACATTATTACAGATTAGAGTAAGTGGTCTGAAAACGCAAGGCAAAGAAATTTCGAAAGAAGAGGAAGAAAATCTTCTAAAGGAAATCACCGATCGGTACAATGATCAGTTGAGTCCATATTATGCTGCATCGCGGTTGTGGATCGATGGAGTAATTGATCCGCTCGAAACACGAAGAGTTATTTCTATGGGAATAGAAGCGGCAAACCACGGAATTATCGAAAAATTTAATGTCGGCGTCATTCAGACCTGAAGAAGATAAAAATTTACAGTTGCTTGTTGCAAGCGATTGAAGTTTTTCTCAAGTTGCAAGGACATGCCAATGAAGGAAACAGAACTGAAGGCTTTGGTATCGCTTCTCGATGATGACGACGGACAAATCGTTTCTCATGTTGAAGAAAAAATACTTTCATTAGGGACGACAATTATACCTTTCCTGGAAGAAGAATGGGAAAGCAATTTTAATCCGACTGTTCAGCGACGCATTGAAGAAATTATCCACACGCTGCAGTATGCTTTACTGAAAGAACGTATTGCCGACTGGTATGCAAGCGAAGAACAGGATCTTCTAACAGGAATGTGGCTGGTCGCAACCTATCAGTATCCTGACATTGAGCTTATCAAACTACGACAGGATCTCGAACAGATCTACTATGAGACCTGGCTTGAGTTTAAACAGGATCTATATCCTTTCGATCAGGTTAAAGTCATTAACAGTGTTCTTTTCAACAAGCTTAAATTCGGGGCGAACACGAAGAATTTTCATTCGCCCGGTAATTCAATGATCAATGTGGTGTTGGAAACCAAACGCGGTAATCCGATCACGTTGTGTATCATTTATATGCTCGTGGCTCAAAAGCTGAAACTTCCCGTGCATGGTGTAAACCTTCCCAATCTATTTGTGCTAACGTATAAGGACAATGTGCACACGCAATTTTACATCAATGTGTTTAACAAAGGGTTGATCTTTTCGCGACAGGATATAGAGAACTACATAAACGAACTCCACCTTACCCACCAGCAATCGTTCTTCGAACCTTGCGCTAATCTTGAAATCATTCGTCGGGTGTTTAGAAACCTTATTATGTCATTCGATAAAATGGGCGAGCATGCAAAAGCAGAAGAAGTGAAGGAGCTTTTACTGATAATAGCTGATGGGGCCGATCTGGGAGTATAACATTATTAAAAAGGTACGGATACCTTACATCGTTATTACTTGTATCTTTTAGCCAGTAGCTACTCAACCCATTTCCCTGCAACTCAAGGCGTTAAGCGGGCAGTTAACCCACTAAATCCACGAATATCCTTAAATTAGGGGCGCCAAAAACCATGCATATGAGAATATCATTACTGTGTTTCTTCTTAGCCACTATTCATCTTTCAGGTATCGCTCAGCAATCATTCCTTCGTTATGAGCTGGTGAAAATGGACAAGACGATAAATACTTTTCGCCAGGAAGGTGCTCCCGTAATCTCGCCGGATGGAAACACACTTTACTTCTTCGTCATGAATCATCCGGAAAATACAATGGGAAAGGATGACACACAAGACATCTGGGTTTCGAAGAAGGATGCGAGTGGGGTTTGGGGTATCGCACAGCACTTGGGATCGCCATTTAACATTCACCATTCGAATCAGGTGCTGACAATTTTTTCGGATGGCAGCCTCCTGGTTAAGGGAGGAAAAACAAAAGGTACAAAGGGATTTTCTGTTGTGACTGGAAACTCATTGCGCGAAGTTGAAGTGAAGGATTTCAAAACAATGAACAAGGGCCGTTTCTATGGGGGATCAATGTCGGCGGATCGCAAACATCTTATCATGTATTTCAGCGAAAAGGAAAACAGCCCATACGGCGATCTGTATGCGAGCCATCAACAGAATGATGGATCTTTTTCCGCGCCTGTAAAACTTGCACTGAGCACAGGTACTGATGAAGTAGGACCGTTTATCGCTCCCGACCAACAGAGTTTGTATTTCGCCAGCGGCCGAACGGCACCAGGCAAACAGGGCCTCGTGGATATTTATAAATCTGCGAGAACCGACGACACCTGGGCAAATTGGGGTACACCAGTGAACATGGGTAAGCCCATTAATACAGGCGGTGACGACTTTTATTTTACGATCGACCAAGCCGGCAATGTATTCACCAGCCGAGCGAACAAGGCATTAGATGGTGCTCAATAGGATATCTACACGCTTGTACCAAAGACAATCAAGATCACGCTGACAGGTACGGTTTATAATGAGAAGTCAATGCAACCTATTCAGGCGAATGTCGAAGTGCGACTTGTTGGAAAGGATACAGTCAAGCTTCGATCGTCAACGGCAGGACTGTTTGAAACAAAGATGCCTGAAGTAACGTCCTTCAACATTGCGACAACCGCAAGCGGGTTTCTTCCGAAGAACGATGCCTTTAAAATTCCCGTCATGACGCATGATACGACTATTAACGTGGAGATCCTTTTAAAACCAGTGGCGAAGAAACTGATGCTTGCGGGCAATGTATATGATAAAAAAACCGACCAACCATTGACAGCTAAGCTCGACATCAATCCGAAAGCCGACCGCAAGGCAAGTTTGAAGATGGTGGCAGATGGAGGAAAATATGAAAAGGAAATATCTAAGCTGGGTTGGTATATGATCACAGCTTCAGCCGAAGGATACATGAATTCGACTGATAGCATAGAAGCTGACGATGACAGTATGTCACCGTTCACGCGTGACATTTACCTTCGACCCATTGAGATCGGAGTAACGGTAGTATTGAGGAACATCTACTTTGATTTTGAAAAGACGACACTAAAACAGCAGTCTTTCCCCGAGCTCAATAAGGTGGTTGATTTTCTCAAACAAAACCAAACTGTAGAAGTTGAAATTGCCGGTCACACCGACAGCAAAGGTTCTGACGACTACAACTTGAACCTTTCTCAAGGACGTTCACAGTCCGTCGTGGATTATTTGATCAGCCAGGGCATTGATAATTTCCGGCTTACTGCCAAAGGCTATGGTGAAACGTGGGCAATTGATTCGAATGAAACGGACGCTGGACGTGCAAACAACAGACGTGTTGAGTTTACGGTTTTAAAAAAATAACCGTAGTAGAGAGCGATTA
>DATHIE010000609.1:0-7906 GCA_035316905.1 Chryseolinea sp.
TATTTCCAAATGTTCTATACTACGGAGTATGCGACCTATTCCCTGGAGTTTCTCAAGCCGATAGTTTGCAGCACATCATTGCCGAACAATTTTTTAAAGCCGATTCAGTACTAAAAGGAAATTACAATTATTCCTATTTCGATTACGGTCAGATGAAAGGCATGGTAAATCACATCCCGCATCAGCAGGATGTAGCGGCCGGCCACGCGTATGTTCTCTTATGTGCCTACCAAAAATTTGGAGACGAGCGCTACCTGGCAGGGGCAAAATCTGCCATGGACGCATTTGTGAATCAGAAGGAAAGCAGGTTCTATGAAGTGCTGATGCCATTTGGTGCTTTCGTGGCCGCGCGCCTGAATGCGGAGCACGGAACAAACTATGATGTGAAAAAATTATTAGACTGGACGTTTGAAGGCTGCAAAGCGGCCGACGGAAGAACCGGATGGGGAGTTATTGCTGAACGATGGGGAGACTATGATGTGGACGGTTTACAAGGAAGTATTACCGACGGGGGAGGATATGCCTTTCTGATGAACTCCTTTGATCTCGCCTGGCCGCTTGTGCCCATGGTGCGATATGATAATCGTTACGCTGCTACTATTGGCAAGTGGATGCTTAATGTCACGAATGCCGCACGATTATTTTATCCCTATGAAATCAATGATGAGCATCAATGGTTGCCGGCGAAAAAGGAGATCACCAAAAATGTTATTGCTTATGAAGGTCTGCGTAAGGTCGATTACACCTACAAAAAAGCATCACTTGATGGCATCAGTCCGGTAGCATTAGGCGACGGTCCTCAATGGGTGAAGGATCAACCTGAGACTTCCATGTTCAGTTTATACAGCTCGGCACAAGTTGGAATTTTTGGAGCGATCGTAAGAAAAACAAACATTGATAAAATTCTCCAACTTAATTGTATTGCAACCGACTTCTACCAGGATAATTCTTTTCCAACATTCCTGTACTACAATCCTTACGACACCCTAAAGTCAGTATGCTTCTATAATACAGAAAAAGCGGGAGCAGACCTCTATGATGCTTTGAATCATGAATACGTGAGCAAGAACACTTCCCCTGAGGCTTGCTTTTCGATTGAGGGAAAAACAGCGCGACTTATTGTGGTGTTGCCAGCCGGAAGTGAAATAACAATCGACCATGGTAACTACATGGTTGGATCTAAAATCGTAGCCTATAATCAAAAGAAGAATCCCTAACGGATAAGCCTATGAAAATATTCATACCATCTTGTTTGATTTTCGTATTTCTGACTGTCGCTACTAGCGGATACGCTCAGATGCTGTTATCAGGCACCGTTAAAAGTGCAGCCAACGAAGAACTCGTTGGGGTTAACGTTTATATCAAAGGTACTTCATTCGGAACCTCAACAGACGTAGACGGTACTTTCACGCTGCAAGTTCCTGCGGAAGTAAGCAATCCAACACTGACCATTTCCATAATTGGATTTATCAGCCAGGAGCTGGTCATTGGCCAGCAAACAAATTTTACTGTTGTCCTGCTTGAAGATGAAACGACATTAGGTGAAGTGGTTGTCACTGGCTACATGGTGCAGGACAAGAATACTATAACAGGCGCAGTGACCACCGTAAGTTCAGAAATCATTAGCAAGTTACCCTTGCCAAGCATCGATCAGGCCTTGCAGGGAAGAGCTCCAGGTGTTGTCGTTACGCAAAACACGGGCGCACCCGGCGAAGGTGTTGCCGTGCGCATCCGTGGTGCTGGCTCCATTAATAGTGGAAACAATCCTCTATATGTAGTGGATGGCGTGCCAACATTGGATATAAATTCAATCGCTACACAAGACATTGCTAGCATAACAGTTCTAAAAGACGCCGGTGCCACAGCTGTTTATGGTTCTCGTGCCGCCAATGGTGTTGTGTTGGTGACTACGAAATCCGGTGGCAGTGGTGGGACTAAAATTGAAGTCAGCAGCCAGGTGGGAGTTCAGTCTCCCAGCCGGATGATTAAGATGGCTGACACAGACGAGTACGTAAGCATCTACAATGAGGCCGCTACCGGTGATAATCTGGGAAAAGATCCTATACTATTTCGCCCACTGATCACGGAAGACATCAAGGCAACCCTACCCAATGTAAGTCACCTGGATGAAATTTTTAGAGAAGGTGTACTTCAATCTCATAGCCTTTCGATTTCTGGTGGAGAAGGAAAAACCCGCTATTTCATTTCAGGAAATTATTTTGACCAGGAGGGAATTATTACAGGCAGTGATTATAACCGGATCAGTAGTCGTGTCAATGTTGAGACCGAAGTAAAGACGTGGCTCCGTACAGGCGTCAACTTGAACATCTCTAAAGCCACCACTAACATTATTGGAAGTTCAGGTGACGGTGCTGGAGGAAATGGAGGAAGTGTAATCCGATATGCATTTTTCCGCACTCCCGCAATTCCAGTCTATACTGCCACCGGTGAGTTTACAGATAAGCCAAGTGATAATTACGATGGTGATAACCTTTACACCAATTTGTTTGGCGATGGTTATAGTGCTGCCGGTATGTTGGCGTACAACAACAATAAACTCATCAGCAATCGTCTCTTTGGGAAATTCTTTATTGAACTCACGCCTTTCAAAGGTTTTAAATTCACCTCGAATGTCGGCGTTGACTTTTCAAGTGCGAATCAACGAAGGTTCGATCGCAATTGGGGAACTCTCAACAGAATCAATAATCCCAATACTCTTTCAATAGGGGATAACCGAAATCACACCCTTACGTTCAGCAACTTCGCGACCTACGCAAAATCATTTGGCAGTCACAATTTTAATTTCCTATTGGGAACAGAATCTGTTAAAGCAGAACGATATGAAGTGCTTGCCTCAGAAAAAAACTTTCCAGATCAAACCGAGGCGCTGGCGTATCTGGGTAATGGCTTGGGACAGAAGGCAACAGATGAAAACCAATCCGGCAATGCGCTACTTTCATTTTTCGGCAAAGTCAATTATGACTACAACGGAAAATATTTAGCATCGGCAACGATTAGAAGAGACGGATCATCCAGGTTTGGAACGGATAATCGGTGGGGGACATTTTATGCGGGCTCCCTGGGTTGGCGGATTGATAAAGAGTCATTTCTGATCAACAATACCCTTATTGACAGGCTCTTATTACGTGCAGGGTATGGTACGATCGGTAATCAGGAAATCGGCGATTATCCATTTACCGACATGATTAACACAGGGTATAACTACCCCCTCGGTAATACTAGATCTACTGGAGCGGCAGTCAGTAGCCTGGGCAATAGCCAGGTGAAGTGGGAGAGTAGTCAACAGATAAATATAGGCGCCGACATCGACATGTGGGAAGGTAAATTATCTGCATCGCTTGATTATTTTGTCAAGAAAACAACGGATCTCTTAGTAAAGCAACCTATAGCATCTTCTAGTGGAGCAGATGGTGCGGGTAACAACCATTTCATTTGGGTAAACAATGGGGAAATAGAGAATAAGGGATTCGAGCTCATAGTAACTTATTCAGATGCGATTGGCAATTTCCACTATTCGATAAGTGCTAATGGCGCGACACTGACTAATAAAGTATTGCAAGTTGATGCACCTATTCCAGGTGGATCCTATGGATCAGACTTCGTTACACTCACAGAAACCGGACATCCGGTCGGATCATTCTACTTATATGAAACGGAAGGTATCTTCCAGAATTCAACGGATATTTTTATTCATGCTTTTCAGGGAAACAACATCCGGCCGGGTGATGTAAAATATAAAGATCAGGTAACTGATGGTGTTATCAATAACGCTGATCGCAAACACATTGGTAGTCCAATACCAAAAATAACAGCAGGTCTCAATATCAACTTGTCCTATAAGAGTTGGGATGTGTCTGTATTTTTTCAGGGAGCATATGGACAAGAAATATTCTCCGTTCTTAATCGCGACATAGAAGGCTTCTATCGCCCGTTCAATGTCACCCAGCGTTACTATGATGAACGTTGGACAGGTTCCGGAACATCCAACAGTCAACCCCGTGCATCCTGGGATGCATCCGGGAATAATGCACTGATCTATTCTTCCAGATTTTTGGAGGACGGATCGTACACACGTCTGAAAAATTTACAGCTAGGATACACCCTACCAAAAGAGACTTTAGGTAAGTATGGCCTGGGCACGATGCGAATCTATTTCTCCGGCACCAACCTATTCACCTTCACAGAATATTCAGGCCTTGATCCGGAAATGACATCCAGCAACAATGCGCTAGGCCAGGGTGATACCGCTTTAGGAATGGATTGGGGTACATATCCTGCTGCAAAGTCATATAACATTGGTGTTAACCTAACTTTTTAAACAGCTACACCTATGAAAACGACAATTAAAATACTTTTCGCATTTGTGCTGATGGTTATCGGCGCGTGTTCTGATTTTTTGGATGAACAGCTTCAGGGTACCTATTCTAATGCTACGTTCTATAAAACGGAAGCGCACGCACTACTTGCCATTTCTGGTGTATACAGTGCCGTAGCATTTGTTTCTACCGATAACAAATTGTGGGTGATTGGCGATGTGGCCTCTGATGACGCAACAAAGGGAGGTGGATCAGGCGACCAAAGTGACATTCAGTTTATTGATGAATTTACATATTCACGCAGCAACGGAGTACTCGATAGAATCTGGAAAAGCTATTACGAAGGGATCTCCAGGGCTAACTATCTATTGTATTATGGGGCTAGCATCGACATGGATGCTAATCTTCGAAACAGAATTTTGGGCGAAGCCAAATTCTTGCGTGCTTTCCTTTACTTCAACCTTACCAATATTTTTGGTGATATCCCGTTGAAATTAAATCCACCACTAGATCCGAATGAAATTAACAAACCTAAATCCACGAGCGCCGAAATCTATGATCAGATTGAAAAGGATTTAACGGAATCCACATTGGTATTAGGAACTAGCTACACCGGCGCGGATGTAGGCAGAGCGACAAAAGGTGCAGCTCTTGGTCTGTTGGCAAAGGTCTACCTGTTTCAAGGACAATGGAGTGACGTTTTGACAACTATTACTTCTCTTGACGCACTCAGCCTGTATAGTTTGCAAGGTGTTTATAAAAATAACTTCATCGACTCTACACAAAACAACACTGAGTCTCTTTTTGAAATTCAACACCTCAGCAATCAAACACCCAAATTAGGAAGCTCGCTAAATCAATATTTTTCCCCATCGACGGACAATGGATATTACTTCGATGCTCCGCTCCAGAATTTTGTTGATGAGTTTGAAAAGACAGCGGCACTGGTTCCGGATCCACGACTTGACTATACCGTTGGTCGTGCAGGGCAAAAATGGATAAATGGCGAAGACTTTGATCCTTCGTGGTCACCCACCGGTTTTCTGAATAAAAAACATGCGCAACCAAAAAAAGAAGAGCCCATCATTGGGGATGCAAGTCTCAACTATGTCTATCTGCGCTACGCCGATATCCTATTGATGAAAGCGGAAGCATTGAATGAATCAAGCCAAACGGCAGAGGCCTTGATTCCTTTGAATGCGGTTCGGAAAAGAGCGAGAGAGAGTTATTTATATGATCAGAACCTTCCAGGGTTTGGAGCCATACCTGCCGATCTGTTGCCGGACATAATCTCTGCTGACAAGCAAACAGTAAGCAATGCTATTCGTCATGAGCGAAGAGTTGAGTTGGGATTTGAATTTCACCGATACTTCGATCTGATACGATATGGCCAGCAGTCGGCCGAAGCCGCACTTCCTCCTGCCTTTAATTACGCCGACAATCAGGGCCGGTTTCCAATACCACAATCTGAACTCGATACAAATCCCGCCATCGCAAATTAATACGAACATGAAAAAAATAATGTAAGACATCCTACTTAACGAACCCCGCCCAGAGCAACACGAGACGCGAGGCAGAGGAAGTTAGGAATTTAAATTTTCGTCCATCAATTCAATTATTTCTAAATCTTTAAAACAAGAAAACTTATGAAAACACGATCAGTAAAAATTCTCTGGGCGATGGCTTTCCTGGGGGCAGGGCTATTTGCCGCCTCATGCTCAGATGACGAAACCAAAGCAGCCGACAAAACAGAACTCGAAGCTTCAGTATCGGAAGCAAATGCATTACTGGCTTCAACTAATGAAGGTGTTGCAGCTGGTAACTATGAAAGAGGTTCTCAGGATGAACTTCAAAATGCTATTGATATCGCACAGGTTATTGCTGATTTACCCGAATCAACACAATCGACAGTCACCGGCGCAGCGGCAAATTTAGAGGCTGCAATCATTGCGTATCAGGCAAAAATTATCGAAGCAATCGATCCAACCAACTTAGTGGGTCAGTGGACTTTTGATGAACTCACCTCGGCTGCCGCCGGAACAGCCGTTGTAGACTACTCTGGTAATAGCCGTAATGGAACAATAAAAGCAGGCCACGCAACATTTGGTGCTGGAACAGCAACGCTGGCTAGTGACCGTTATGGGGAAGCAGGAAAGGCACTTTTGCTAGACAAAGGAGCTAATGTTGAAATTCCATTTAACACAGCCTTTAACCAACCGGCAATGTCCTTCTCAGCCTGGGTGAAACTGGCGGAAGTACGCAACAACCGTTTTATTGGACTCTATTCCTGGATCGGATATAAATTTGAGGTTCAAGATGGAAACCGCCCTTTCTTATCGATAACACATAGCGGCGGTACGTACGATCGCGATGCAACTGTCGCTATTGGTCAAAATGCCTGGTACCATTTAGTGGCTACCTTTGAAGCTGGTAAAATGAATTTCTTTGTTAATGGCATATTAGTCAAAGCATGGACCGATACACCAAATGCGGCTAAGGTAATTTCCCCTACATTTAATTTAGTATTAGGCTGCGATTTCCCTACGGACAAGTACGCTGCTACAGATACTAACTTCGACGTTGATCATATCATCCCGGCCGCTTGGGGAGGCTACCTTCACGGCTACCTGGATGAAGTTCGTCTTTACAAAACAGCACTTTCTGCATCACAGGTTACCAGTATCTATGATCTGGAAAAGCCTAACTAAAATTCAGAAGAGTAATTTAAAAAGGAACAGTGGTGATCACTGTTCCTTTTTCATATTAGAAAAACACTGGCAGATTTATTAGGAACACTATCGTGAAGTGGATTTTCAAAAAATGTTTTTTGCCGTCCTTACTGGCCTGGAGCGCATCAACTTTTGCGCAGATCGGGCAGGTGGACATTCCCCGTGTACAGCAAATGCCTAATCTACCATCGCCGTTTCTTATGCGAAACTGGAAAGACGTGGCCACCCAATATGATGAATTGATTTTTTCAACGTCTGCAACTGGACAGTATTTACCACTGATAGGTGAGAAGCCATCCGGTACAAACTATCCGGAGGTATCACCCATACTCCTGCAAACCTATGTTGGGAGTAGCAGCAATCAGGCTGAAGCAATAAATATTTTACCGGCTCTAATTGGTGGATCATTAATGGGTTTAGATAAGTCCAACCAAAACGGAATTAATTGGGTACTCAAGGCCAAAGATTTCTTTAACAAGGCAAACGAACAGAACGTATATCTTAACGCGTACTCCACCACAAGTGGTGGTGACTGGTGGTACGATCTGATGCCGAATTTGTATTTCTATCAATTGTATTCGCAGTATTCAAACCAAACGGATTTTCGTGAACAGTTTAAAACCATCGCCGACCGATGGCTCTCAGCAGTACAAGCCATGAACGGATCGGCTACACCGTGGACGGTTCCTCAAATGAACTATCGCGCGTGGAATCTCATGACGATGATTGGAAATGATAATGACGTAAAAGAACCCGAAGCAGCGGGAGCAATAGGTTGGTTATTATACCAGGCCTACCGGGAAACAGGCAAAACACAATATTTAGAAGGGGCGCAGATGT
>DATHIE010000610.1:0-4187 GCA_035316905.1 Chryseolinea sp.
GGTCGTGGCAGGTGAACTTCTTCGATCTCACGAATAGTAGCAGCCGGACCGTTGTTCATTACCACAATGCGATTGGAAAGAAAGATTGCTTCTTCGATATCGTGCGTCACCATAACTATGGTCTTGCTCCGTTGAGTCAGGTTCCACAGCTTAAGCAGCTCAATATGTAAGGACGCCTTTGTCAAAGCATCGAGTGCACCGAAGGGTTCATCCAAAAGCAATACCTCCGGATCGATAGCAAATGCTCTTGCGATGGCCACCCGCTGTTTCATTCCTCCTGAGATCTGTTTTGGATATTTTTCGCGGTGATCAAACAAATTGACCATCTTCAGATAACGATCCACCGTTTCTTTCTTTTCAGCTTTCGAAAGATCCCGCAGCGCGGCATCGACGGCCTGATAAATGTTTTCATACACAGTCAGCCACGGAAGCAGCGAATAGTTTTGAAATACAATTCCGCGATCTGGGCCAGGACCTTTCACTTCACGTCCATTCAGTGTAACCCTTCCGCTTGTAGGGAATGTCATGCCAGCAATAGAATTCATAATAGTCGACTTCCCACACCCTGAATGACCGATGATCGATACGATCTGGCCTTTTTCAATATCGAGGTTGATATCCGTAACAGCCACAAAGCTTCCTTTCATAGATTGAAAGGCGATCTCCATATTTTCAATTTTCAGATAGCTCATTGCAAGTCTTTTGGTTCTTAAATCATTAAGTCGAGTACGTAACTTTCTTTTCAACAAAAGAGAATCCCCTATCCAGCAGAAGGCCAACAATTCCGATTATAAGAATTGCCGAGATCACTTTTTCGAGGCTAAGAGCATTCCAGCTGTCCCAAACGAAGAAGCCGATTCCAATTCCGCCTGAAAGCATTTCGCCAGCGACAATCACCAACCACGCAACGCCTATGCTAAGTCGGAGGCCGGTAATGATGTGTGGCAAACTGAAAGGAATCAAAACTTTCGTGAGGTACTTCCACTTTGAAAATCCGAAGGCCTTCGCGACATTTTTGTGGTCGTCGGGAATAGATGCCACACCAAATGCTGTGTTAATCAAAGTCGGCCACAAAGATGTGATGAAGATGATAAAGATCGTTGCCATGCTGGAAGACTCAAAGGCTACGAGGCCTATCGGAAACCAGGCGAGCGGTGAAACAGGCTTGAGGATCTGAACAATCGGATAAAAAACCTTTTTACAAAATGTATTTGCTCCCATGAGGATGCCGACAGGAATCGCAAACAAGGATCCCAACGTAAATCCCATCGACACCCTACCCAAAGAACTCGCCAACTGTAGGCCTATGCCTTTGTCATTTGGTCCATAGTCATAGAACGGATCTTTTACCAATTCCCAGAATACCTGGAACGTCGCCAGTGGTGTAGGCAAACCTCCTTCTGTCATTTTACTCATCAAAGACCATACGCCCGTGAGAAGGGCAAAACTTAGAAGTGTATAGCCCAAACCTCTTATGGCTTCAAAAAAGCGCGCGAATATTGGCGCCAGGCCAGCTATGGAACTCCGGCCTGCCGAAGGGTCCGTCGTCAATGCAGTTGTTAGTGTGATACTTTTTTTAGTTGCCGCCATGTTATTGATTGATCGCTTTTGAGTTCTTTACTTTCGCCAGGTAATCGCCTGGATTAGTTGGATCGAATGAAGTTTTGTCAATCTCAAGCGCGAAGGGCTTCATATCATCCGAAGGAATTTTCATTTTCATGCTGGCGGCAACTTCCTTGTACAGGTCCTGAAGTATAAGCTTGTCTGCGATCGCTTTGTAATCGGGAGCTTCCTTCAAATAATCGAAGCGCACGTATTGCGATAAAAACCAGATAGCATGTGATTTCCTTGGAAAGTTGGTCTCACCACCACGGTGAAACAACATATAGTTATCCGTATAGATCTCAGTCCCCTGATCACATCCTAAATTGTAATCACCCATCAACCGTGCTTCGATGACATCGGCTGGTGCATTGACATAGGGTACCTTTCCAATAATTTCCGCAGCCTTTTTTCTGTTAGCGCGATTGTCCAGCCATTTACATGCTTCAAGCACGGCCTTCATTACCGCTTTAAGATCTTCCTTGCGTGTTTCGCTGAAGGTTGTGTTGACCACCAATGCTTTTTCAGGATGATTCTTCCAGATGTCTTGTGATGAAATTTCCGTAAATCCAACATTCTGTTTCACTGCGACGCCATTCCACGGTTCCCCTACACAATACCCATCCATATTCCCTACTTTCATGTTAGCGACCATCTGAGGAGGGGGGATAGTAATGATCCTTGATGTCTTTTGATTTACCCCTGCTGCCGCCAACCAGTTTCGCAGCCAGATGTCGTGTGTTCCACCCGGAAAGGTCATAGCAAATGTTACTTCCTTATCAGCTTTTAATTTTGCGGCTACTACGGATGCCACCTTGCTGGTTTGTTTGAAACCAACTTTGCCGCAAAAGTCTTTCGAGAGCGTGATAGCCTGACCGTTGTTATTTAGGATCATGGCTACCTTCATTTCTGATCCTTCCTTACCTCCTATTCCGGTGTACACTGAAAACGGCATGCTGAACAAGCAATGCGCACCGTCCAATTCTCCGGTAAGGATCTTATCGCGAACATTGGCCCATGACGCTTCCTTTGATACAATCACATTCACTCCATATTTTTCAAACAGTCCTAGCTCTTTGGCCATTACTATTGGTGCACAGTCTGTCAACGGAATAAAGCCAATTCGTATTGGCTCTTTGTCTGCCACATTTTCCTTTACAGGCGCCGCCGACAACAAAAACAATATCAGAACAGATCCGAGGACCAGGCTAAGTTTCGATTTGATATATATTGACTTTTTCATTGGGTTCATTTTTTGGTTGATCATTTGATAACAAGTTCGGCGGGTTTGATGGAGATCATCAGATAAGCCCATGTAGAGACGTCATCTGCGCGTTTTACGTTTTTCACTTTCGGAGATGACATTGTCTCGGTGGAAAACATCGCCGAATAACCTCCCTCCAGCATTATCGCCTTCGTGAGAGAATAATTAACCACAAAGTCCACCTCTGTGCCGAGGGTCTTGTCCATGTCGAAGCCGTCGTTATCGGTTACTGCTGTCGGTAGCAGGAAATAGTGTGCGTCTAAGGTAAACGTTAGATTATCTTTTGCTTTGTACTTAGACTTGAGATAATAGTTTATTAGGCCGTTGGGGCCAAATCCATCCGCAACGTAGAAGTAGTCCATATAACCCCAGAATTTGTGTGGGGTTCCGTACAACGGATCAAAACGTTGGAATCTTTGTGCGGGGTCGGAACCATTATTTCCGGAAGTGATATCAACGCCTGGGCCAATACTAAACTTCCTGCCGACAGCATATAAGCCAGACGCGGAAAGAAAGTATTCATCCAATGACGTTCCTTCTCTATATTCTCCGCCCTGATAGAATGCGCTAAGTGCAAAACCGAGTTTTCTGAAGGCGGTTCCGAACAAGTTGGCTCCCACGGTGTACCTGCTCCAAACCCCTCGATCCCAAATAGGTGTCGTTTTGTTGATGTCGGTTTCCGCGAAGTGGAATTTGCTGAAGTCATCCTTGAAAAAAAGGAATGAGGCATTTCCAAAGTGAAGTTTCTTTCCAACGTATAAGAATTGCATAGACTTATACATTGTATTCATTCCATTAGTGCTTGCGGCATAGGTGGTAGGCACTCCATTATATATCGTGTTAGATTTGCGTTCGGCATTTTGATTGAAGCCCGCGCCAAGGTGAGCGATCCATCCTTTATGCTCAAACTTGATCAACGCTGCATCATGACGGCGGGCTTGTTGCAGCCAGTCAAGGTTTCCCAATAATCTCACATCGTCATAGACCAGCTCCTGTCGACCTATTTTGATTGAAAAGTTCTTTATCACTTTTCCTGTGTCCACAAGGCTGATCTCCGCCCAAGCTTCATGGATCATTAGTCCATCGTTGACATCAGTCGTAACTCTATTCACGGATGAGGCATCTTGCCCCCATACTCGTACATCCTGTATTGCTGTAAATACTTTGAACCGATGACCTGAATATCCAAAATTAAGACGCGTGCGTTGCGATGTAAAAAATGCTGCAGCTGTATCGGCGACCTGGGGAGTGCCTTGACCGTTGCGCAACTCCGTTCGGGTTCTAAGTTGTCCTGACACTGTGAACTGCGCCCGAGCCACTT
>DATHIE010000611.1:0-10776 GCA_035316905.1 Chryseolinea sp.
TGTCTATGAGATCACTATGTTATTAAGTGGCTCGTTTGCACTCCTGATTGGCATTGCCGTGCTTGTCGCCGTGCCCGCGAGTTATTATATGGGTGATCTGTTCCTTAGCAACTATGCATATCGTATTACAATTACTCCCTGGATATTGCTTTTCGGGGTGATTTTAGTACTCGTTCTCGGACTGATCACGATCTGCTCGCAAACTATGAGGGCTGCAGCAGCGAATCCTGTGAAATCTTTGCGGTATGAGTAAAATACAAATGAATTCCATTGTCTGGAAACAATTCTAGCTTGCACTCAATCTTTTACAATTAAAATCAGCTTGCCCTTGTAACCAATTTTTGTTCTGTCGGTATTCCAGCAACAGCGCTATCTTATGTTCAGAAACTACATCAATTCAATACTTCGCTACATTTCCAGGAATAAAGCGTTTACGACCATCAATATTATGGGCCTTGCTATCGGGATGATGGCATGCATGCTCATCACACAATATGTGATGCACGAATTCAGCTACGATAATTTCCATGAAAAGAAAGATCAGATATTCCGGGTACAACTGGATCGATATGACAAGGGAGAATTGTCTACTCGCTGGGCTTCTGGATGTGCCGGGATCGGCATCGATCTTAAAGCGGACTTTCAGGAAGTAAAAGATTACGTCCGGCTGAAAAATCAGAATTCGGTGTTCCGTTACGGGGATGTATATTTCAAAGAGGAAGATACATACTTTTCTTCCGAGGATTTTTTCAAGGTATTTTCTGTCAAACTCATAGAAGGAGTTGATTCCGTCGTTCTCAAGGAGCCGTTTAAGATCGTCATTTCTCAATCGTTAGCTAAAAAGTATTTCGGAAATGAAAATCCGGTCGGCAAGATGATTAGCAATGATGGCAAAAAGGATTACGAAGTAACTGGGGTTTTCGAAGACCTTCCGCCAAATACACACATGAAGATCGACGCATTGATGTCTTTTTCCAGCCTTAATAAACTGTGGAACGACCCAATTGTATCATGGATGTGGGACGGATTCATGACTTACATAGTGTTGGATGAAAAAGCAGATCCAAAAGTGTTCGAACAGAAATTACCGGCTTATGTTCAAAAGAAAGCAGGGGAGGAGCTCAAGCGCTACAATGCCGGAATGACGTTTCACCTCCAACCTATTGGCGCTATCCACCTCGATTCAGAATTTATCGGCGAGTTCAAGCCGAATGGAAACCGGCAGTCAACTTATTTTCTTTCCATCGTCGCCATTCTTATTCTGATTACCGCGTGGATCAACTATGTTAATCTGGCAACAGCAAAATCTATTGAGCGTGCCAGAGAAGTTGGAGTTCGGAAAGTAATGGGAGGATTTCGTTCCCAGCTGATCCAACAGTTCCTGTTTGAATCGCTGTTGTTTAATGCGTTGGCAGTGGTTATTGCAATCGTACTTGTTGCCATTTTGACGCCCGCATTTGGGCAGTTAACTGGCCGTGACCTCGACTTTCTATTGTTCAAACAAAGTACATTCTGGCTTTGGATCGGAGCGCTAATTGTAATGGGAGCTCTGCTGGCTGGAATTTATCCGACGTTTGTGCTGTCCTCGTATAAGCCTTCCGAAGTTTTGAAAGGGCGTTTCAAGAATTCAAGTGCGGGTGTTATGTTCCGCAAAGGTATGGTTGTGGTCCAGTTTGTTTCATCCATTACCCTAATCGTTGGAACGTTTACGGTTTATCGGCAAATAAAATATATGCAAGATCAGACGCTGGGTGTAGATATCAATCAAACCATGGTCTTGAATTCACCCAATATAATTGACTCAACCTATGAAGATAAATTCCAGGTCTTCAAACAACAACTGCTCCGGTTTCCCGAGGTGGTGGGAGTGACGGCATCTACCTCAGTGCCTGGTGCAGCACCTGACTGGAATGCAGGTGGGATCCGCAGGCTTAGTCAGCGTGATGACGAGGCCAATCAATACCGGATAATCATGATGGATCATGACTTTATTAAGTCGTATGGGCTGGAAGTCATCGAGGGCAGGCCATTTTCTGGAGATGTTGTAAATGAAAAGGAATCAGTGTTGTTAAATGAGTCAGCAAGCCGTCTTATGGGGTTCACTAAACCTGAACTGGCCATTAATGATCAGATCTTCTTTTGGGGCGATACCTTTAAGATTGTCGGAGTGGTCAAGAATTATCACCAGGAGTCTCTCAAGAAGGCCTACGAGCCATTGATTTTCCGCTACGAGCGTGCGCCGGGGGGATACTACTCTATTAAGTTCAACACGAAGAACGTAAGGGAATCCATAGCACGATTTGAAGAAGAGTGGAAGGCGATGTTTCCAGGCAATCCATTTATTCATTTCTTTCTCGATGATCATTACAATCAACAGTATCAGGCGGATCAACAGTTTGGTCAAGTATTCGGAATATTTTCTACTCTTGCCATCTTTATCGCCTGCCTCGGATTGTTTGGATTGTCGTCATTGACAGCAATTCAACGAACAAAGGAAATTGGCGTACGCAAAGTACTCGGTGCATCCGTTAGTAGCATTTTGGGTTTGGTAAGCAAGGATTATATTATTCTCATGTTGTTCGCCATTGTGCTGGCCGTACCAGTTGCGTGGTGGATAATGGCCGGATGGCTTGAAGGTTTTGCCAGCCGAATTCCGTTGGCGTGGTGGATTTTTGTAATTCCGGCGCTGGTGGTCATGGCGATTGCAATATTGACCGTGAGTATTCACACGCTGAAGGCCGCGCGTACTAATCCGGTTAAGTCGCTGAGATATGAATGATGCGCCAGCTGGTTAGCCCTGGCGGGTTCGTTGTTAAATGTTACACAAATTTTGATAATCCAGTCGTGCGGTGGAGCATTTTCCATTGACTACTTTGTCCACTAACGCCACTCTGAGTACACTCTTTGCCTGGCGTTGGATGTGGGTCGCGAGCGCCTTCTGGCAATGTGCGCAAAGGCGGGTCCTGTAGAACTCCTTACGCGTTATCAATAAAAACAGACGTTTCCTATTCAGCTCTCTGCATGTAATCAATCCTATTTGCCCATGAGCTGAGGTGTGGGTACTTTTCATAAAAAGGACCTACATGAAAGTAAACTTAATTTTTCTATTGCTCTTCTTACTGTTGACTCAACAACTTCTTGCTCAGCAATCCAAGGTAACAACGTCTTTTGAGAGTAAACACGGAACCTTGATCACAGAACAATTAACGTCCAAAATCCTCCAGGAGAATCGTGTAAATCTCGATCCGAACAGAAAGGTAAAAGTGTACTTACCTCCGGGTTATGCCGCCTCCGGAAAATCGTATCCGGTCGTTTACTATTGTCACAATATCTTCTATAACTCGGAACGATTATTTCAGGACAGCAAGCTCATCGATCTGTTGGAGCAAGGTTTTGCCAATAAGGTCGTAAAGGAATTCATCCTTGTAGCAGCCGACTACTCCACGGCTTCCACGGGAAGCCTCTACGAAAATTCTCCGATCAGCGGACGATGGCTTGATTTCACGGTGCAGGAACTCGTTCCTTACATCGATTCAAAGTTTCGTACACTCCGTCAGCGAGAAAGTCGCGCGGTGGCCGGTGATTTTATGGGGGGACGGGGTGCATTGAAGTTAGCCATGAGTCATGCCGAAGTGTTTAGTGTGGCTTATGCTTTGCATCCCGTGGCAACGGGAAGAGGCTATATGCCGTGGTCGGAAGTTCAGATCGACTGGAAAAAAATCCATAATGCCAAATCTGCTGCTGATATTGCTGGTGATGGCCGAGCACAAATTTTTGTCGCGGTCTGCCAATCTGCCCTTCCTAATTTAACTCGTCCTCCTTTTTATTGTGACTTCTTCGTTGAAACCGGTAATGGTGAACAAAAACTGAATCCGGAAAACGTAATCAAAGCCAAAAAAGAATTTCACCTTGAAGAAACATTGATCGAATCGGCCGCAAACCTAAGGACCATGCGCGGCATAGCCTTCGACTGGGGACGGTTTGATCCCAACCAGGATCACGTGTATTCCAATCGTGAGTTTAGCCGAAGACTGGAAGACCTGGGCATCGAGCATGAAGCAGAAGAATACCGTGGCACTCCCTTTAACAAAACGTGGAATGATACTGGCAGGTTTGCCACCAGAGTACTGCCCTTCCTTGCACGGCATCTTGTTTTTGAAAACAACTAACTCAATCCCCACTTATCTATGAAACCTATCATTTATTTATACCTATTAGCCATTCTCTGCCTGAATGCTAACACTCTACTTGCTCAATCCCTTAACCAAACAGATGAGAAGACCACTGCGTTTCTAAAACAATTCAGATCAGATTACAACAAACATATGCTGAATAATAAACAGGAACTGATAACTGTTTATTATGCTGATGAAATTCGCTTAATGCCCGCGTTTCAAAAAACCATTATGAGCAAAGGCAATGCATTAGTATATCATAAGGCTTTTTCTGCACGATTTGACATCAACGAATATGAGAGAGAGGCGATAGAAACACTTGATCTTGGAGCCAGAGTGGTAGAAACCGGACTATTTACCATGAAACTGAAATTGAGAAGCTCAGGTAAGGAATATGAGGTAAATGGCAAGTACCAGGATATTTGGAAAAAGTTGGAAAATAATAAACTTTCATTGATCACTCAAGCCTGGAATCACAATGATCGGACTGAAATCGATGAACATTTTAGATTTGTGGAAGTGCCTGCCGTTCAAACGGCATTTCAGACTCATGTGCCTGTAAACAGCAATATCAGTTTTGAATTGGCCGCGCTTAATAAATTATTGGAGGTGTGCATTATCCAGGGAGATAACAAAGTATGGTCTCAGTTTTATACTGATGATGTTATTCTTATAGCCAATTTCAACCCTATCCAGCAAGGCAGAAAAGCGGTAGAGAAATATCTGGAAGAGGAAGTCAATGGAATGCCTGTTTTTGAAAAGTTGGACATTCGCAATGATGAAATTGACTACCTGGGGGCTTATGTTATCGAATATGCCAGCCACGTCGCCAACTGGCGATATGGTGAATCTTCGGGCGTAAACACCGGAAAAAATATCAGGATCTGGCGAAGAGAGCCGGATGGCTCGTTGAAAATGTTCAGGCAAATAGGAAGCTATGATTAAAATCATGAACTACGAGAAAAAAACCTTCACACCGTGCGCAATATGAAACATGTAACTCATCTCACATTACTCTTCATTTTCTCCGTTCAGTCCTTGCAGGCCCAACTCTGGAAAAAGTATGCCGGATACGAGCAGAAATACTATAAGTCGATGCGCTATGGCTTGTATAAGCCGGCTAATTATGATGTCAAAAAATATTATCCATTAATCGTTTACTTGCACGGAAGCAGAGATACCGTTTCCCGCGATATGGTCTATTACCAGGAATCCATTCAAAAAGAAAACCCATCCTTTGTGTTGACACCCAAATGTGACGAACCCGATCAGGGGTGGGGCAACACCTGGCGTGATTCACACACCACTGCCATGATCAAAACGTTAGCCCTTGTAGATTCGCTGACAAAAATTTATCCTATAGATAAAAATCGCCTCTACCTGTATGGAATATCCATGGGTGGATTTGGTGTATTCTCCACACTGGCAAAAGAGCCCGGAAAGTTTGCAGCAGCGTATGCTATCTGTGGTGGATCTGATATCAAAGCCGCTCCCAAATTGTTAGAAACTCCACTATGGATCTTTCACGGTGAAATGGATGACATCGTTCCGGTCTACCTTTCCAGAGATGTGTATAAAGAATTGATTAGATTAGGTGGCAAAAAAGTGAAGTACACTGAGTATCCTGGAGTGAAGCACAATAGTTGGGAAAATGTATCGAGAGAAAAATTACTTGCAGGATGGCTCTTCGCGAAAAGAAAAGATCCAACAAAATGAATTCAGCCCGACTAGCTGTTTTTGATCAATCGAAATACCAATGGGTTTTTAAATATAAACTCCACCACATTCCTTTTTGGTTTGGTTATCACTTCATGTGGTGGACACTGCGCATTGGAAGTCCAGTCGTAGTGTTGGAGAGTCTCTTGCTTCCTCATGCAGCGGTCAAATTCCTTTTTTACATGGTATTTCAGATGGTTGGTGTGTATTTCAATCTGTATTTTCTGGTTCCCCGCTTGTTCGAAAAAGGACGCTACGCATCATATATTATTGCTTTCTTATTGACAATCATCGTCTGCGCAACATTGGTTACAACGGGTTATTATTTTGGCGACTTTATATCAGATAAAACATTCAAAGAGCTATACGGCATTGATCCGAATTTTTTTGCACTCTTCGAAGGCGGGGCGCTTCAATCTACCACAGCAGCTATGACGCTTGCTATGAGTATTAAACTGGCAAAGAACTGGATTCAAAGCAGAACAAAGCAGCAGGAGCTGGAAAAAGAAAAACTGGAAACGGAGTTGATGTTCCTTAAATCACAAATGAATCCTCACTTCCTTTTCAATACAATCAACTCCATCTTCGTTTTGATTCACAAAAATCCAATGATGGCCTCCGAATCGCTCGCCAAATTCTCTGACTTGCTACGCTATCAGTTATACGAGTGTAATGAGCAGCAAATTCCTTTGGGACAGGAACTGGGTTACCTGGAAAACTTTATCGAGTTGCAGGAATTAAGAGAAGATCATAACCGCATCCGTCTTAATGTGGCTATAGCACCTTACGCAAGGGGAAATTATATGATTGCTCCGTTTGTCTTAATTCCTTTTATCGAAAATGCCTTCAAGCACGTATCGCGTAAAAATGACCAAAGCAACTGGATCAAAATGGACCTCGGTTTCGAAAAAAGCCAACTTTACTTATACGTTGCAAACAGCATTTCCGCTACACATCACTCTTCCACCGAAGCAGTGAGACACAGTGGCATCGGATTGAAAAATGTAAAGCGACGGCTGGATCTGATTTATCCTGCAAAACACGAATTGATTATCCGCCAGGACGAGAATCAATTTGAAGTTAAACTATACCTGGAATTGCAGGAGAGTGAGGTACCTGAGCGAATTTTGTTGTCTGTTTAAACCCATGAGCATGTTGAAATGTGTAACCATCGATGATGAACCATTGGCGCGTGAATGTATCGTCAATTATATTAATGAAATTGACTTCCTACAGCCGGTCGGCATTGGTAATAATCCACTTGACCTTACCAAGCTCTTAGATGAACAAAAAATTGACCTTATATTTTTAGATATACAGATGCCCGTCATTAATGGGATCGAATTCCTGAAAATGACAACCAATCCTCCCATGGTCATTATCACCACCGCCTATCCCAGTTACGCATTGGAAAGCTTTCAGCTGGATGTGCTGGATTACCTGGTGAAGCCAATCACCTTCAATCGTTTCTTCAAAGCAGTAAGCAAAGCAAAAGATTATCATCAGTTATTGGCACGGTCTGCACAACCCAGCGATCAGTATAAAGCAGAACCTGATTATTTCTTTATCAAGTGCGACTATAAGTACGAACGCATCTATTTTGGTGAGATTCTTTACATTCAGGCCTTACAGAATTACATCACCATTTATACCAGTAAAGGAAAATACATTACGCTGCTGTCACTAAAGAATGTAGAAGAAAAGCTAAATCCTAAATCGTTTATACGGGTGCACAAAAGCTTCATAGTTTCAATTTCAAAAATAGAAGCGATTGAAAACAACGAGATTGTCATTCAATCTCATCGGATTCCATTAAGCCGCAATTATCACGAACATGTATTGAGTCGGGTTGTGAATGATAAGCTTTGGAAGAAATAAATTTAATCACCCACGTCCTATTTACAGCTAATTGAGGAGTTGGAATTTCGCTCTTGCCATAGCTTTCGTCTGGCGATGGTCCCGATAACTATCGGATTGGCGGCCAACCCTCTTAAACCCAAAACTCACGGGTATCGCTTCCTGCTTACCCTTAACACCAATCTGTCCCCGTAAGGCAACGAGAGCCTGGCCTTCCCCCTAGAGGGGGCCAGGGGGTGGTTAGAAAACGCTTTAATTATTTTACTGGATTAGCTAAATTGATTTAAAAAAGATCATGTCTGTTCTCCATCTCATTCCTTTGTTCATCGGGATCGTCGCCATGTTTTCTGATGATCCAAAATTTGAAACACAAGTAATCGACAATAACGTCTCTATCGGTTACGGCATAGCTATTGGTGACGTCGATGGGGATAAGAAACCGGATATACTTCTTGCGGACAAGAAACAATTCGTTTGGTATAGGAACGGTGATTGGAAGCGCTTTGTAATGATTGAAAATCTAACCGTGTCGGACAATGTCTGTATCGCCGCGCGCGACATTGATGGTGATGGCAAAGTGGAAGTTGCTGTTGGTGCGCAATGGAACCCTGGCGAAACCTCTGACACTGTAAATTCAGGGTCGGTTCATTATTTGATAAGACCATCCGATCCCACGAAATTATGGATGCCAGTAGAACTCCACCATGAGCCGACAGTTCATCGAATGCGCTGGGTCCAGGTAGCAAAGGGGAAATATCAGCTGGTAGTTCTACCGTTACACGGCCGCGGTAACAAAGACGGCCAGGGAAAAGGGGTGAGGGCATTTTCCTATGAGATGCCAAAGGATCCCAGATCACCATGGAAGCTTCGACTGGTTGACTCGACTATGCACCTCACTCATAATATGGACCTGGTGTTAGACCGCGACCGGGAGTTGCTCTACATTGGAGGAAAGGAGGGAGTAAAGATCCTCGGTTTTGACGGGACGAGCTGGTTGGCACGTCCTGGTATGAATTGGTTCACCGAAGGAAGTCCGTTTGGTGAAGTCAGGGTTGGTGGAGGACAGAAGGGTACGGGGCTGCTGGCTGGGGTTCAACCAATGCACGGAAACACATTGGCGGTGTATACCTCTGGCACGGAAAAAGCAATACTTACTTCATCACTTAATCAGGGACATGCTCTGGCGGTAGCGTCGTTGCTGGGAACAAATGCCACTCAGGTCGTTGTTGGATGGCGCGAACCTGACAAGGATTTCAAGGTGGGAGTAAAGATCTATTTGGCCACCGATACTCATTATAAAGCATGGGAAGGACATTGGATCGACGACAACGGAATGGCTTGTGAGGATCTACAGCTTGCCGATCTCGATGGTGATGGCAAAAAAGATATCATTGCGGCAGGAAGGTCGTCACACAACCTGAAGATTTACTGGAACCGGAATTAGGTTAATCGTATTCCCATTCGGAGTTGGAAATTGGAAATTGGAAATTAGACATTGAATTTCGGAAACATTGTGCACATCGAATCCTACCACAAATCTCCAGTTCGGTAAAATGTGCGCGAATGTCGAACGCCCAATTTCCAATGTCCAATGTCGAAAGAACCCGTTAACCTAGTACTTAGTCAACTTCGGATCAATGTCGTCGATATAGCCCAGTATTCCGCCCTTCAGATTGTAAAGGTTTTCGAACCCGAAACGATCCTCCAATTCGCGGATCGCCTTTCCACTTCGATTGCCGGTCTTACATTGAACTACAACCTTTTTCTTCTTGTCAATGCGTCCTGCATTTTCGATAACAGTTGCCAGAGGAATTAGCTCGGCGCCAATGTTGCAGATCTCGTATTCGTATGGTTCACGTACGTCGATGATCTGAAAATCTTCACCACGCTTTTGCCATTCGTTGAGCTCAAGAGCATTGATCTCCTTAATCTTTTTCTCTACGGCTTTTACTCCACAGAATAGTTCGTAGTCAATTAGCTCCTTGATAGTTGGATTGGTACCATTCAACGGGTTGTTCGGGTTTCGTCTGATATTAAACGTGCGTGATTCAAAATTCAAAGCATCGAAGCTGAAAAAACGTCCACTCAGTACGTCGCCAACACCTGTAACAACTTTAATCACTTCCAGGGCTTGTAAGCTTCCTAATATTCCAGGAAGTACACCAAGTACTCCACCTTCAGCGCAACTTGGAACAAGGCCAGCGGGGGGAGGTGTAGCATAGAGGTCACGGTAGTTTGGTCCAACCTCTCCTTTACTATTTTTATAATTAAATACAGATATCTGTCCTTCGAATTGAAAGATCGATGCGTATACGTTAGTCTTTCCTAATAGCACGCAGGCGTCATTAACAAGATAACGTGTTGGGAAGTTGTCCGTACCGTCAGCTACAACGTCGTAATCCTTGATCAGCTCCAGCGCATTTTTTGAGGTAAGTTGAGTATTGTAAATCTTGATGTTGATGTATGGATTAAGTGACTCAAGCCTTCTTTTGGCCGCCTCAGCTTTCGGTTTTCCAACTTCATTAACACCAAATAATACCTGTCGCTGCAGATTGCTGTCGTCGACTATATCAAAGTCTACGATTCCAATTGTTCCTATTCCGGCAGCAGCCAGATAGAGTAGCACAGGACTACCCAATCCGCCTGATCCGATGACGAGTACTTTCGAGGCTTTTAACTTTTGCTGAGCTTCCAAACCAAACTCTGGAATGATAATGTGACGGTTATAGCGCGACAACTCGTCTCTGGAGAATTTGACTTCGCGGTGATCCATGAGGGTTAATTTTAATATTTATTCTCTACCACCTGCAATTGCTGGTACAATGCTGATAATAGTGTTATCCTTTACAACAGTTTGCTCCTGCTGCAAATTCCTGATATCGTCGTCATCCACGAAAATGTTGATGAAGGAGGGGATTTTTCCGTCGGCGTTGATAAGATGTCTCTTCAGCTCCGGATAGTTGCCGGTCAGCTTACTAACTACTTCGGAAACATTATCGCCTTGTATTTCAAGTTTTGCAGTGTTGTT
>DATHIE010000612.1:0-3808 GCA_035316905.1 Chryseolinea sp.
AACAGTTTGGATCCACACAAGCTACAACCTTGGCGTTGAAGGCGCTGACGGAATATGCCCGAATCGTTCGCAGGACACCAGAAAGCGGAGAAATTCAAATTTTTGTCGATAACAAATTGGTTGATAAACATGCCTATGAAAAAGATGCTCGTGGCCAGTTACAATTAACTGCCTTCGCTAAACATCTCAAGGATGGCGAACAAAAATTGAGAATAAACTTTGATGGAACGAAGGAGCCTCTTCCCTACTCGATGGATATCCAATGGCACACCAAGAAGCCTCAATCCAACGATAAGTGTAAAGTTTCCTTAACAGCAACACTTAGCTCCGGCTCCGTTCGTCTGAATGAATCGGTTCGACTGACCGCCACACTCAC
Source organism: Chryseolinea sp. (assembly GCA_035316905.1). Taxonomy (GTDB): domain Bacteria; phylum Bacteroidota; class Bacteroidia; order Cytophagales; family Cyclobacteriaceae; genus Chryseolinea. The sequence continues at coordinate 377 of DATHIE010000612.1, forward strand.
GAACAAGACGAAGGAAGGATTACCGATGACCATGGCGGTGATTGGTATACCGGCAGGGCTAAGCGTACAACCCTGGCAGCTGAAAGAACTGCAGGAAAAGAAAGTATTTGATTTTTACGAGATCATGGGCGGAAACCTGGTTATCTATTACCGTGGAATGGAACCCAACGGTCAGCATATTATCAACGTTGATTTAAAGGCCGAGATCCCCGGCTCATACGTCGGTGGCGCAAGTTCTGCATACTTATACTATACGAATGAATATAAGCACTGGGTGAGCGGCAATTCGGTTGTAATTCAGTAACGATCCCGGAGATGCATGTGTACCGAAGGTCACGTGCATCTCTAATTTTTTTAAAGTCCATTCAACATCTCAGCGAAGGTACTAGTTATGATTTTTTCTGTGCCAGGCATGGTTCGTGATGCCATCGGCTCATATCCTCCTTCCACATAAGCTTCGTCGGTGCAGAGATAGCCGCTGCTTCCGTTGCAGTGGGTTAACAGGATCGTATTATTAAACGGCGATTCTTTTTTGATTTTCATTCCAATGGATGTCATCAACTCACCTGATATACCCGCGAAGACGATGGGACCAACTTTCACGAGCGAAAATCTTAATTTTACTGTCTTGCCGGGAATGATTTTTTCGCCGGGCATCCGGGTGGCACTTCTTTCTTTGCCAGGCACTTCAATTTCGCGTTGCATTGTTTTTACGTTCCCCATTTTTTGCGTTGTAATATTCGCGGCAATCTTAACAACCTCCTCGCCAAGTACGAGGCCGACTGCATCCGTCTCGCGAAAATCATTGCCCGGCCCGTAAATCGGATTTATATCACCAGAGGCGCCAGCCGTCACTGCTACAGGTACGTCTTGAAAATGTTTATTGACATAGCGTGCGGTAGAACCTGGCCAATCACCGGAAATCAAATAGTTTTCTTGTCCCCCAACAGTAGCATGACACGGCCAGTTTACAAAAAGTCCTTTGACATTTGCATTGGCATCATCAATTCTGGCCACCGCCACATCATGATCACAAATGCCGTCAGGATTTCGTCCGAGCCAGATACCTCCTTCAGCGTGTCTGGCCCGTCGATTGATGTTCATGGTACAGATTCCTTTTCCGAATCCGATCGATACCGGAGCACGTTGCTTAAATGCTTCAACGGCAACGTTGACTAACTTTTTCTTAAGTTCGGTCAAATAGGTAGCAAGATCATTCGACAAAGTCTCTGCGTATGCCCCTGTAGTGGGCGCACTATGATTGTGCACGGCAACCAGCATTATGTTTGCTTTCGGGATCGCAGTTTGTTTTTCGATGCCTGCGCTAATTTCGTCTACGAATTCAAATGAAAAACCGATGAGATCTGCCTGAACGATGCAGGCTTTGGTCATTCCATCATCGAAGACAAAAGCACGCGCAAAAATTTCATCGTGTACACCTTTGGAAGGTTCGCTCCTGTTTGCATAGCCGCTCATAGGCACCGGGACTGACGGAGTAATGTTGATAGTCGCCGCACCAGCCAGCAAAGTCGATTTTGATGATTGCCCAGTTGATTGGAAGGTTATGAGAGCAAACAGCAAGCTGAACGCAAATCGTGCACTGCGAAACAATAAGTTCATTGATAATTGGAAGTTTGGAAGCGAAATAAAGATAACAATCTTTATCCAGGATTGAACAACGAAAGGCACTTGCGATCGCAACGTTAACTGATCAGTTTATGGTTCCGGATTGTAGATGTGCGTGTTGCTGCGCCAACATCGGAGGTATTGTGACTGGATTCTGTTAGCATTTGAATGTTTGGTGTTAACAAAGTTGATGGTCAGGAGCGAACTTAGTGTTCTCTAAACATCAACCTTATGTATTACAAAATCACCATCACAATTGCGCTCTTATTGTTAACGATCAGCCGATCGGTTGCACAGGACGATCCCAATAAAGCGCTTCAACAGCAAAAATTGCTGAAGTACAAAAATATGAAGAGCGGAGGCGTCGCTTTGATTGTCCTCGGGGGCATTCTTGTAGTAGCGGGCGGAATTATTGAAGTTTCACAGTTTGAAGAATCAATGTCCACAATGTGGAGTTCAGAACCAGAAAAGGAATATAATAACACTGGCACTGTTCTTTTTTGCTCTGGATTAGTTGTTGCTGGAGCAGGAATCCCATTAACGATCATCGGCCATCGTAAATACAAGTTCTATAAACAAAACGCAGACGTAATTTCACTGGGTATAAAAGCACATCCACAATCAACGGGGATCAGTTTGACTTATCGGTTTTAGGAATGTTAAGAACATTATGATCTAAAGGCTCAGTAATATTACGGGCCTCTACATCACTCTCCACACCCTAAGCACAACGGCATTGGCCGTGCGCTCACCGGTACAAATAAAAATCGTGTCATTGATCCAGGCATACTTTCCGATTGGAGCCTCGAAGCGAGGTAAAGTTCTGAAGTAATACGAACCCGCGTCTACAACCTCTCCTTTGGCTAGCCTGGCCGCTACATCGGGGCTGGCTACACGCACTCCAACATTTTTGATATAAATAATTGCGCCATCATCGGTACGGAATTGGTAGTGAGCTTCCAGCTCAGTTACTCCGTCTTTTCTAAGCACTTGCCAGTCGGCGCCACCATCGAGTATTTGACCATTGATCTGTGGTCCAGTCACACTTCCTCCGGTGATATTGATGATTCTTCGCGTGCCGTGTGAAGTTTCACCCACTACTATGGGTGGAGCAAGGGTAACATTAAGTTCACAAAAGAGCTCTAGACGAGGCGCGTCCTGCGCGGTGACGCTGATGCCGTAGAAAAATAGCACGACGGTTAACAACTTCTTCATAAAAAATTGATTGTGAATTTGATGGCCTGCAAATTTAGGATTTTGCGAGCAGCGATCATTGCCTAAAATTCACATTAAAGGCTGAAGGCGCGATTTATCGCGCTCTTGTGTTTCATTTTAATCCCCTTTCGAAATTGAAAAACCTTTCGTTTCTTGCATATAGGCTGGGATTCTGATCCCAAGTATACTATCGTTATTGTAAGACCGTTGATAAGCCCCTCTCTACGAAAAGCAAGATGTAATTCGTGCTATATATCCGAACCAGAAAACATATGACTAAAAGTTTTGTGATTTCCTTGGGGCGCCACCTTATGGTTGGTTGTTTCCTAATGTGCGGCGCATTTTCGTCTTCCGCCCAGCAGATGTTATGGGGTGCAGCTTCTGAGGGTGGTGCCTATGGCCCCGGCGTGATATTCAAAACAAATGTAGATGGCAGCAGCCTCGAGGTTAAAAAAAGTCTGCAGGCAATACCAGGCCGGAGCCCTTTATATGGCAGACTTATTCAGGCCAGTAATGGTAAGCTGTATGGAATGACTTTTCAGGGTGGCGGGGCCCTCAAAGGAGCTTTGTTCGAGTACGACCCAGTGGCTC
>DATHIE010000613.1:0-3564 GCA_035316905.1 Chryseolinea sp.
CGAAGTTTTCAACACAGTGTCCATAGATATGGTGGCCATGCCGGAAAAATCTTTTCTGTCGGAATAAGGCTCCAGCAGCCAGGCTCCACGCGAACCAAGCGCACCATCACAGTTCAACTTGATTGAACGTATAGTGAGCCACGAAGCAGTGTCGATCTCGGGTCCGCGGGTGAGCCACTCATACACCAGGTCGCGGTCCCTGCCGGTTATCATGACGTATAGTCTAACCGATAGCTTGGCCTCTTTCTTGAATTCGTGAAACAAAGCAATATGCTCGCGGATGGCGCCGGCATCGTGAAAGCTTGTTATTCCATTCCGGATGCATGCTTTGAGCGCAAGATCCAGGGCCTGTTTGTCTGTGTCTTCAGTGTTTTGCGGGACGTGACGATCAATAAGATTCATCGCTCTTTCGTTGAACAAACCAGTCGGACTGCCAAGTGCATCGCGAATGATCTCACCGCCTTCACTTTCATCGCCGCTAAGTTTTTCTATTGAAAGCTGATTCACTCCCGCAATCTCCATCGCTTTTGCATTCGCAAAACCCGCATGACCGCTCGCGTGCCGCAGGAACACCGGATTATTGGGCGATGCTTCACTCAGCTTTTGATGTAATGGAAAACCCTTAACCATCTTATCCGGCTTGATTTCCCACTTGTCCTGGTGCCATCCCCTGCCTATTATCCATTGACCGGGCTGCGCCTGGCTTGCGGCTTTCCTCACCATCTCGATCGTCTCATCAAAGCTCTTTACGTTCATAAAGTCCAGGTTAAGCTCATTGTAACCGACACCCATAAGATGTCCATGGCCTTCAATAAATCCCGGTGTCATCACTTTTCCCTCGAGGTCAATAACTTTAGTTTGACTTCCAATCAAAGCACGAGCATCTTTTTCCGCACCGGCAAAAACGATCTTATTGCCCGTTACTGCTACCGCTTCGACCGTGGGTGTTTTATCGGATGCTGTATAAATGCTTCCTCCCAGAATTATCATGTCCGGGGGTGTTGATTCTCTGCTGCAGGAAAACGACGCAACTAGTAGGAGAATAATCAGAGGGATCTTTCCAATTAACATTTTCTTCATGCCCTAATTTTAAGAGAAAATATTCAAGTTCTAACCCATTGTTATCTTTGAGGACGGAATCATGTTTAATAATTCCTTCTTTTGAAAAAATTCAGCTGGAAATACATCACAAGTCTCCTCAGCCAGGCTTTAAAGCAAGGGATCACACCCCGGAAGCTCGCAGTGACATGTGCCCTAGGTGCGGTGATAAGTATTTTCCCATTATTCGGGACAACGACATTGCTTTGTTTCGGGCTTGCTATTGCGTTTCGTCTCAACATCGCGATTATTCAGCTGGTAAATTATCTACTCGCGCCGCTTCAGATCATCCTGATCCTCCCGTTCATTAAAATCGGTTCCTCCCTGCTCGGGCTGGATCCTTTCCCTTATTCGTCTGATCAGCTTGCAGATCTCGTGCGAACTGATTTTTGGTTGTTGGTAAGGGAAGCGGGAGTAGCGCTGATGGCAGGTGTCGCGATGTGGATCGTATTTTCGATTCCCCTGTTCTTTTTCCTGTTCTATTTATGCTTCTGGATCTTCAGCCAATGGAAAGGCACGCGTCAGCGTGAATTGAAATCCCAATAGAGTTTTTGCATATACGCTTTGCCCTCGTCAAGGTCTTCCGTTGAATGTGCGCCTTCCTCCTGAATCACGCGATTAGCTATGTTGTCAAACACTACCACCCCACCCGACGTCACAACTCCAAAGCCGTTATTATAAACAAATACAGCAAAAGGTTTGTAGTTCTTGCTGAGAATGTCGTGACTGAAAATAAAACTATCATCGTGCTGTCCAAGCTGTCCAAGAATTGTATTAGGGATGTCCGGGTGTCCTCCAACGGTATGGATAACAGTATCTTTTTTTGCTATAGCGCCACCCAACCATAGCATTGGAATTTTAAACTTACCGGGGTTTGACACTCCGGGATTCTTTGGATAGATGTGGCCGTGATCGGCGGTAACAACGATCAATGTGTTATCCCACCACTTACTTTTTTTTGCCTTCTCGATAAATTCCCCGAAACATTTGTCCGTATAAAAAGCGGAGTTCATAAAACGATGGATCTCATCGCTCCCCTGAATGACGGTTTCCATGGGGACATCAAAGGGCTCATGGCTGCTTTGGGTCATCATGATCTTGAAGAACGGCTCTTCCACTGCACTTAGCTCTTCCTGGAATTTTTGAAAAACGTATTGGTCATGGACACCCCATTTGCTGGTGTTGAGTTCCTGGGGGAAATCCTTACTGTGAGTAACATGGTCGAACTCTCCATGCATCAGGTAGGAGTTGAAGTTTGCGTAATTGATGTTATAACCGTATGTGAATTCAGTATGATAGCCATGAGCCTTGAAGACCTTATTCAGATACGGAAGGGTTTGAGTTTTCTTCGGCTCTTTCACCATTGATGTCACCGGTTGTGAAGGATATCCGTTGAGCACAGACACGATCCCTTTGTCCGTTCGGTCTCCGCTGGAATAAAAATGGTCGAATAAAATTCCTTCTTTGATCAATGCATTGAAGTTTGGAGTTACTCCCGGCTCTCCTCCAAGTCTTTCTATCAAACCCGATGAATAACTTTCAAGCATGATAATTATCACATTCGGTTTTTCTACCCGAAGAAGGTGTGCAGTGGAATCCGGAGTTGGAAATAACTGCTGAAAGTATTGTTCCGTTTTGTTCTTGTCGAAATAGTTATCAGAATATTTCAATCGGTTCATCTTCTGAACTGCATACGCAAAATTCCAAACTACATTGACGGCAGCATGATTGGCAAAAACATTCTTGTTATGAAAATAAACAAACCCCGAGTTCATGGGTGCAACGCCAAAACTTCCACGTATCGGGAGAATAAAGCATGCGGTTACTAAGATCAACACGGGAAGTGTTTGCCAGGTTGAAGGTTGTAACATTTCAACTCTTGGCTTGAAGTATCGATAAAATCCAAAGAGTGCGGCTGTGTAGATGACTAAACAAAGGATGATCAGAAAGATTGATTTACCGAGGTCACCCGACTGGGCGGCTTCTTTACCCATATACATAATGGGCGTTGCATCCAGGCGGAAACCCCAGTGTTTATAAAGCTCAAAATCCAACACGATAATAAAGCAGGCAGCAAAAAGTATTGTCGCATGATAGACAAGCCAAAATCGCCACAAGCTTTTTCCACTTGCGAAATAGAACAGGCCGAGAACCAATCCCGGCAACAGACTGAAGTAACCTGCCATAGAAAAGTCCATGCGTATACCGAGAAGGAAGACAAGGAATATATCAGAGATCGAAAGGTCCGACGCAAGATTTGCATGGTACACAAGGAACAATGCGCGGGCAACGAGAAAAAATATCGTCCAAGCCACAAACCCGGAAAGTAAAAGTATCAATCGCTGTTTCATAACTGGTCGATAGTCGATGGTTTGATAGTCCATGGTCGATAGTCCATGGTTTTAACTACGAATTGGCGCTGCTCCTTTCAAGGATTTTTGGATAAACAAGATTTAAAGCACGCTG
>DATHIE010000614.1:0-5091 GCA_035316905.1 Chryseolinea sp.
GGCCATAAAAGCCGAACGAAATTCCGGATCGTCGGGCAAGTTGATTTCATCCGCTGAATCTATCAGGAGCGCTACCCATCGTCTCCTGTGTTGTTCCGTCAAATGCTTAGATAGATGTTTCTGGATCATTTGGAAGTGTGATCCCTCGGATGAACTATACGTTTCCGGCCCACCAAAGACTTCAGCAATAAAATGCGCTACATGCAACTGATGTTTTTGGGACATGTGCTGAAAGACAGGAGCGAGCAACTCATCGTTCAAAACCTTTTTGTATAAAACGTCTGTTAACTTTTCGAACACTGGCATGCCACCAGCCCAATCATATAGTGTGGGTATCTCATTCATATTTCAGGATGTTATTTTAAGTGTTTGAAAAATCCCACCAAACCAACTCAGTCGAACAAAACATGGGAAACATTTTCTAATTTAGGTCGAACATCGTAGATACTTATGTTTTTAACGTTATTTCGTCGACATGGATAATTCCCCACGGAAAATTATTCTGCCAGTAATTGTAGTTTCTCAATTCCTTTGCACTTCACTTTGGTTTGCCGGTAACGCAATATTGGGGGACATTATCAAAACGTTCCAGTTAGAAGAAAGTTTTTTAGCGAATCTCACAAGCAGCGTTCAATTCGGGTTCATTAGCGGTACTTTTGTGTTCGCGGTATTAACCATCGCAGACCGGTTCTCGCCGTCGCGGGTATTTTTTGTAAGTTCCATATTGGCAGCATTGTGCAATCTGGGAATAACAATCAACGGCATTGACTCTACCACCCTTCTCTTCTTTCGATTTCTAACAGGATTTTTTCTTGCGGGTATCTATCCCGTGGGAATGAAGATCGCTTCTGATCACTATCAAAAAGGTCTGGGGAAGTCTCTTGGTTTTTTGGTTGGCGCACTGGTTGTTGGAACCAGCTTCCCTCATCTTCTAAAAAGTATTTCTGCTGATCTTCCGTGGAAAGCTGTAGTTTTTTCCACATCGGTACTTTCGGTTGTGGGAGGAGTTGCTATAATATTGCTAGTTCCGGACGGGCCATTCAGGAAACGAAGTTCCGGGTTAGATCTTACTGCATTCCTTCGGGGCTTCTCGAACAAAAATTTCCGCTCAGCTTCACTGGGCTACTTTGGCCATATGTGGGAACTGTACGCGTTCTGGGCATTTGTACCTTTCATGCTTCAGGCGTATAGCGATCGTCATGGTAATACAGGTTTTAATGTTTCATTGTTATCCTTTATCATCATCGGCTCTGGTGGATTGGCCTGTGTAACAAGCGGATTACTCTCTCAGAAGTATGGACCAAAAAAAGTTGCAACCCTCGCCCTGGCGCTCTCAGGGTTATGCTGTATCCTTTCTCCCTTTTTCCTTTCAATGGCTTCTCCCCTTACATTAATTGTCTTCCTTTTCTTTTGGGGATTAGTGGTAATCGCGGACTCACCGCTATTTTCTACGCTCGTCGCCCAGAACGCGGCGGAAGAATCAAGAGGTTCCGCACTGACGATCATGAATTGTATCGGATTCACAATTACTATTGTTAGCATCCAGCTCACAAGCATGTTGACGCATTACATGAACATGGAATTTGTTTTCACGGTGTTGGCAGTGGGACCATTCTTCGGATTGATTGCCCTGATCGCGAACAAAACTTCATGATACTAAATAGCGGCCATCAACTATGGACTATGGACCGTCAAACTATGGACTATTGAAAATTGTCAATACAACGTCCAGCCGTTGTATTCGATGACAGTGATGCAAAGATTATAAACGAAATGACCTACAACTCCATACCAAAGCGTGTTGTGTTTCCAACGCAACCAGGCGAAGATCAAGCCGATAGGAACGAGCCACAACAAGCTGATAATAGCGAGGTGAATGATCCCAAATACAAATCCTGTGATGTAGATGGCGCTTCTGGGAGTCGCAATGCGGGATACATTGGTAAAAATGAATCCACGAAACGTGACTTCTTCAAAAATAGCCGGATGTACGGCGATAAAAAGCACTGCAAAGAGGAATGGATGACTCGTGTCTTCAAATAGATAAGTGCTATAAAATACATCGTCGCTTATAGAAATATTTATGATGTCTGCAACCACAGACACAACGACACTGCCGACCATTGCGCATAGCGCGGTTAGTGCTACCAACTCTGGCTTAACATTTCTAAGCGAGAAAAGCGGCAGGAGCTGACGATAGAAAAGCACACAAAAAGTCAGTACGATCAGCGTGTCAATGATCGTGATCGCAACCATTCCGTCAAACCCCTCTGGAAACACAGAAGTAAGCTTGTAAGTAGCGAGTAGCAATAACGTAATGCCATAATAGGCGAGTGTGGGTTGCAGAACGGTGAAAGCATCTTCACTGTGATCTACTGAGTGGACCAGCTGTAATGCAATGATTTCTTTACCACATGTACCGCAAAAACTGTCATCAAGCTGGACAATTCCATTACAATGAGGGCACGTAGGTTGTACAACTTCAGCGCTATTCATTAATAGGAGCAGCCTTTAATTTTTCAAGCTCGCGAAGGTGCTTTTGCGCCTCCTGGGCCGATCGTATACCTTTTACCAGCGCCGATATGATAATAATTTTTAAAATTATCCCGCTGGCGATCGTCGTTGGATCTACAAATACATTCACCACGACGATAGTGCCGTAAATGATGAGTGCCGTCAATGTTGCGCCGAAAGGATTGTGAGTACACCACGCAGCAAGTATCAAGAAAACAATGCTGAGGAAAATATTCGTGACCATGCTGGCAAAGTCGTCTGAACTAAACCCCATGATCAGTCCGACGATCAGGAAGATGCCCGCTAGCACGAACATAATAGTCTTACTGCTTTTAGTCTTCTCCTGAGCCTCTCTTAAAAAACGCTTGCGGCTGCTTACATGAAATCTGAAGCTCCTTTGTTCATCTTCAGATCCGTTAACGGGGAAGCTGCACTGAGAGCAAAATTTTTGGTTGCTGACTACTGCATTAGAACAATTCTCGCAGGTCGACGGCTGCGGGTCAGCAGTTTCGTGGATAGCGTCCATCTGGTTAGAGTTTTGGTAACAGCAATTACCTGGAAGTTGCTGACAATAACAAGACCTTGTTTCTTTTTTCATTAACTTGGATATCTGGGGGTTACCAACGAACGTTATTCAGAATTTACTCTTCATACTCATTCCGATTGCCCAATGAAAAATCCAATTTTACCGTTAGCACTACTTGTGATCGTTGTTGCTTGTAATGAGGAAAAAGATGTTACACCAATAAAAGATGTTGTACCATCAAAAGATGTTACACCAACAAAAACAACACTCCTCACCGTACGGGTTGACGCCTCGTTCCCTACAGAGACTATTGATGATTGGATAGTGGTTCATAGTGAAGATGGTGAGGTTCTCGCGTTCGAAAGTTTCGAGACCAATAGTGTAGTGGTACTTGAAACCGAAAAGACAGTTAACGGGAACATCACCACGACCCAGATCAGACATAGTAAGGTTTCTAACTTCGATATGTATTCCGTAGAGAGCCATACAGATATCCAAAAAGGGAAGACGATAGTACTTGACTCTTATTCAATCACTCCGCTTTCTAAAACAGGCGAACTCAACGTTTCAATAAGCAACGTCAACGCGATTGACCAACAAGCATTGTCATCGAGAGTTGGCTCGGGCGGGAGTTCCTCATGGAGCAGTGACACGAATATTCTCGAAATGAATACCAGTACCTATCCGGGAGTAACTAAATACGTTGTATCCATTGATGACGGTTCCGCACTGAAGTATAAAATTCTTGACAACGTGAAGCCAAACGACAATTACAGTTTTTCATTTCTCGATATGTCGCAGTTTGACAATACAATAACTTTCAATTTTCCAACGTCTCCTCATGCTACATTGTTCATCTCCGGAAGTGACCCGGATCCAAGTCTCGAACTTAACAGGTACGTTTTACTAGCTCACTACAACTTTGATACACACTCAGAGCTGCGTGCGGGTTATCTCAATAGCATGACCAACTACACAACACGACTTGCGATGACATATCCCGACTATGGACTTGAATATATGAATGTGGGCTCCATCCCAAATCCGAATATCGTGTGGCCATCGAAATCTGACTTCTCTATTACCTCATCAAACATTGACAACTTTAAGGCATCTGCTTCGAAGCCGTTTATTTGGCGCCTAAGTACATGGAGTTTTCTCGACGGTCAAAATAATTTAAGTTGGAATGTTTATGGACCATCCGATCAACATGTTATCGGCGAGCTTCCTTCAGAAATTGTTTCCCAGTTTCCCGCGCTTGCTTTTTCGAAATTGACGTATAACTCAACGGTGTTTTTTACGGAGGCCATGTCCTATGAAGACTATATCAATTCTGATTTCGCGGGCGAACCGGTGACACAGGGGACCAGACTTGGTATTAGGATACTAGCTAAGTAATTTTGCGTAGCCGGGAACGACAATAACCTCGGCGCCTGGTTTCAAAATTTAAAGACCTCTGCTCAATGGAATCCATTCATTTTATCGGAACCATTCATACACCGCTGAAACAAATCGGCGATTGCCCATTGCAGGAATCTGAAGGCGCCCCTGCGGGGATAGTCCGCATTCATGAAAAATACTTGCAGGCGATTTCCGGATTAACACGCGGATCGAAAGTGATCCTACTGACGTGGCTTCATCAGTCCGATCGAAATACGCTGACCACCAAACCAAGAAACAATCCCAACGCAAAAACTACGGGCGTATTTGCCACACGCTCACCTGACCGGCCTAATCCAATCGGACTGCATGAAGCAGAAATCTTAAGCATATCCCCCAACGGCGAGATCATTGTATCTAATCTTGAGGTTCTGGATGGGACACCGCTGATTGATATCAAACCGGTGTTAGCAATGAGGAATGATCAATGAGCAATGATCAATGTTGCAGCCGTTCTTATCATTCGTTTGCCAATATTTGTTTCAAAGCTTTTCTATAATCTTCATTGTCGGTCATTCCGTTGTGTCCTTGCCCACTTAGTGTAATTAACTTGTCGGTGGCTTTAAACTCGTCTTTTAGTTTTAGCGACGAACCATAGTAAATAACTTCGT
>DATHIE010000615.1:0-7142 GCA_035316905.1 Chryseolinea sp.
TTAGAAGTAATGAAACGGTTGCTTACCCTAACCTTCAGTTTCATTTTTTGCCTGTAGCTATACGATATGATGGTAGTTCTCCATCAGGGGGTCATGGCTATCAGGTCCATGTTGGCCCTGTGAATTCTGATGCCCGTGGATCTGTCATAATTAAGTCTTCGGATCCAAAGAAAAAACCAGCCATTCGTTTTAATTATCTTTCTACAGATCAGGATCGGCGGGAGTGGGTGGAGGCCATCCACTGTGCTCGAAAAATCATGAATCAGGCAGCGATGAATGAATTTAATGGTGGTGAAATTTCACCTGGACCTGTCGTTGATACCGATGAGCAAATACTGGATTGGGTCAGGCATGATTCAGAAACTGCCCTGCATCCATCCTGCTCTTGTCGCATGGGTACGGATAACATGTCTGTAGTAGATCCATTAACGATGCGGGTACATGGCATTGACGGTTTAAGGATAGTAGATGGAAGTGTAATGCCGTATATAACGAATGGCAATCTGTATGCTCCAATTATGATGATCGCAGAAAAGTCGGCCGATATAATTTTAGGAAATCAACCGCTCAATCCTGAAAAATCTGATTTTTACAGAAAGCCATCCCGATAGCTATCGGGCTAAACCCACCACACAATTTTTCTAAAATGAAATTGGTGTTAATTAACGGGGGACAAAAGACACGGCTACAATACTTGACAGAACCTAATCAATATTTTTTTTGTGGGCTTTCAAAGGTTGCAGCCACAATGGGCGGTGATGTTAAATCTACTTGTTTCTATAAGCTCCTTAAAAATAATGTCTGCACAAAAAAAACAATGCCAGTTTACGCTAAACCAATTGAGCGATTTTTGTTATTATCGTTGGCTAGAATAAAGGTGCGAGGGTGTAAAAGACTTCTTCACCTGGACGTTGGCAGTTGCTCAGCCATTAAAGGTCTGAAGTTTGAAACGGCAATATTGACTTTAACTTCTCATATTTCTTAATCCGATGAACTCCCGAATTTTATTTAGTCTCGTTCTCGCTACTCAAATGTTCGTGTTTCGCCTTTCACTAATCGCGCAGGACACAGTGCACGTTTGGGAACTATCAGAAGTAAGGCTCCAGTCAGAGAAGGAGTATGCAAATCCTTATACAGATGTCGATGTGTGGATAGAACTCGACGGGCCTGAGTTCACCAAAAGAATTTATGGCTTTTGGGACGGCGGCAATAATTTTATCGTCCGTTTTGTGGCCAATAAGAAAGGAGAATGGTCCTGGAAAAGTGCTTCGTCTTCATCAGATCCGGGACTGGATGGCAAGCATGGCTCAGTGACAGCTATTGGTTGGACAGAAACAGAATTGCGCGAGAACCCTCTCCGGCGTGGATTCATCAGGGCCACGTCAAACAAGCATGCGCTGATGTTTGATGACGGCACTCCGTACTTCGCTATTGGGGATACATGGTTCTCTATGGGTGCCGATCGTTTCAAATGGTATGACGATACTGTTAAAAGGCCAATAGGTCCGAAAGCCGGATTCAAAGATTACGTCCGCCTGCGAAAGGAACAAGGATTTAACTGGATCAATATGATTGCGACCTATCCTAACTGGATGACAGACGATAGTTCGTATCACTTGCGTATGTATGACTCTGCGAGAACCACTATCCGCTCTGCATGGAGGGAGTTCGGAGAAAATAGTGCAAAGAACATGGACAATGAAGGGGGCAGGCCATTCATGTTTCCGGGGAAGGTGCCCGGCTATGAAAATTTCTTCCCCGACATGGACAGGATCAATCCTGAATATTTCAAATACATTGATAGGAAGATTGCCTATCTCAATGAGAATGGTTTTGTTCCATTTATGGAAGCGTTTAGGCGAGATGCGAGCCTGCTTTGGTCGAAGTACTACAAGTGGCCGGAATCATACGTACGATTCCTTCAATATTTTTATGCAAGGTATCACGCGTATAACGTCATTCTAGGACCAGTCCATCTCGACATCATTCAGGGCACAATTAGCCCCGCAGAACTTTCCCACGCCATCGGTATAGTTCAGGAGCGATATGGTCCTCTGCCATTCGGAAATTTACTATCGGCAAATGCCAACCCGTCGACACTTGAGAACTGGGGTGATAGCTCCTGGGTAACGTTGCATCAGATAGGCAACAAACGTGAACATGACCATTACTGGTATCTCACCGAGATATTCAGATCGAAATATCCCGCACCGGCATTAAATGGTGAACCCTATTATGCGGGCTATAAAGACGCACGAGGTGAGGGCATTGGCGTCGGTTACTCTCTCGGTGCAGATGGAAACACCATGCGTGACAATGAGATCGTAAGGTCCGGTGCATACGGTTGCTTTCTGTCTGGAGGATTGGCAGGTCATGTATACGGAGCGGAGGGAATCTGGGGTGGAGATATTGAGCCAGCAGCGCCGGTCCAAATGTGGTACGCCTTCACCTGGACTTCAGCGGCACAGATGAAGTACCTCGCCAAATTCACACTTTCTGTTGGACCAAGGTATCAGGAACTTGTTCCGAATGCTGATCTGATTTCGCCAAACAAAACCAACGAGATATTCAGCTACCGCGGGTGGGCATACTGCGCGCGCACTGATGACAGAAACATCTTCTTAGCGTACTTTGAACCAGAATGTCTGCAATCTCACGTGCGGGGGGCACATACTAACGGAGTCTACCGTGCACAATGGTATGATCCACGAAATGGCACATGGCATGATGCCAATAACGGAAGGCTTGCTTCCAATAACGTTGGCACTATACGCCTGCCGCCCGTGCCCAAAGGCGGCGATTGGGGACTCAAACTTATCTATGAAGGACCAAACGACCCGAACAATCCTATCGCGCAAGTTCAATACATTGGTCGTCAATGGATTGGTCGTCGCGAACAGTACCTCCGCACCTACCTGCCTTATGCTGCCATTTTGATAACATTCGCTGTCGGCATTTTCTGGTGGAGAAGAAAGTTTTCATTAACGATGCGCTGAACTTTGGGTTCTCGTATCAAGGTAAAATTGGCTCTTGATCCTTCGAGGAATCAGTTACCAATATCATTTAAAAACTGACATGAAACATCTTTGCTGGTGATACACCCTTTGCTGACGGACTGCGAATTCAATTTGAACCTTCGATGTGCTTAGAGAAGGACGAGGAAGAAATAAGTACTTGTCCTTCTGACAGGATTGTTACCTTTGCTGCGAATTCAAATCTCATGGCAGCGACAAAACTTATCATCAACAACAACGGATCTATTAAAGTAGAAGGCGACTTTGAAATTGTGGACAAAGATGGAAATGTATACGGCCTTCAGGGCAGAACTGTCCTTTCGCTTTGCCGCTGCGGTCGCTCGGCTAACAAACCTTTTTGCGATGGTTCTCACAAGGAACATTTTGAACATGACGCGAAGGCGTTTGATTTGCCTCCGAAGAAGGTGTAACGAATCAATTAATCATTTTATTCTTGCTGGTCAATGGTGTTGAGATTAGCCCTCGGTGTCTTGGCAACGTTGACTTTTTTTCCCGTGAGGTAGATTGTAATTTTTACTTCTGTTTTGCTCCAGACGAAGCGTTCTGATGGAGTCCTTCAGTTTAGTCGTTTCTTATGACTTTCAACGGGTCGATTACTGCAGACCGCCATGCTGAGTAGGCAGATACCACAACAACCAATGCAAACAATACAAACGCTGCCTGTACGAAAAGCATTCCGTCAAGAGAAGTTCTGTAGGCGAATCCGTTCAGCCAGTCGCGCATTGTCCAATAACTGAGTGTCAGCCCCATAATCACGGACACGAAGGCAATTCTTAAGAAATACATAGTCTGTAGTCCTGCAATTCCATAAGGACTTGCGCCTAGAATTTTTCTGATACCAAACTCTTTCATGCGACGTCCGGATACATATACGGAGATTGCGAAAATACCAACAATCGATATCAAACCAATCACCACTACAGAGATTTCCATAGCGTCAAATGCTTTAGACTCACGTCGATAGCTATTATTATAGACGTCATCAACGATACTGTATTGAGGGACCGAGCCTGTAATAATGTCTTGGTATTTCGATAGAATTACCGGGATTACCTGCTGGATATCACCAGTGACCTTCACGATTAGGAATTGTCCTGACCAGTTGTCGTAAGGTAGTCGTACGACCAACGGTTCAATTGGGTCATGAAGCGACTTCGTATTAAAATCTTTGACCAGGCCAATGACCGTCCCCTCCTTGAGGTTCGCATGGTATTTTATCTTTTTGCCGATAGGGTCTTTCCATCCAAATTGTTTTGCAGCAGTCTCATTAACAATATAACCTGTGATTGAGTCCGACGGACTATTGACGCTGAAATTCCGTCCTGCTAGAATTTCAATGTTTAGCGTTTTGAAATAGTCGTAATCCACAAACATTTCATTTACCAGCATCGTAGTGACTTGCCCATCAATCTCTAAATCATAAGAGTCCTTAAAATACACCGATACCGCTGGGTAATGACTTATAGTGGAAGAAGAGACGCCAGATATTTTTTCAATTTCATTTTTCAATACTATAGCTCTCTCAATGATCTGGGTGTGTGGAATGTTCAACTGCACTAGATTGGACCGGTCATATCCAATGTCAGCATCTTTGAACAAACTGAGTTGCCTGCCAACAACCATTGTCGCGGTTATGCAGAATACTGAGATTGAAAACTGAACTATCAGCAACACTTTACCGGTACGACTAAGTAATTCGTTACTAACCAAATCGGCAAGAGGCCTCTGTGTAGAAAGCTTGTATGCTGGATACGCAGAAGAGATAATCACGAGAAACACAACCACGACTGCAATAAGAATTATATTCAGAGGTTGAAAGATCATTCTCCAGGTTATCGACATGTCAATAACTTCACTGATGGTCGGAGAAGTTATATAGAAAAGCAGAAATGCGATTGTTAATGCAAAAAGGCTTGTTAAACCAGTTTCAGCAATGGCCGACAGACCTATTTGCCTTTTATCAGCGCCCATGATTTTTCGCATGCTAATTTCCTTCATTCGACTTTCGAAATCTGCAATTGAAAGGATAGTGTAGTTTATTGCGGAGATCAGTATCAGAAAAATGCCAAAGATGAAAAACAACTTCACATAAAACGGATTACCAAATTTCATAAAGAATTGCATTTGCATGGACGGCCCTAAATAGACGTCAGCAATTGGCTGGAAAAATACTTCGAACTTGTTGTGATCGCCTTTCTCGCTATCATTGATATGATGACGCATTACCTCGCTGACTTTTAGTCCAAAATCCGATACATTCTGATTAGCGGCTAATCGTACGTAAAGAAAAACAGACGCGTCCCATGACACTTCAATCTTGTTTGGTTCCGGTTTCGGTCTCTCACCTAATGAATGAAAGTTCCCGATCGCATTCACGTACAAGTGCGAGTTTTCGGCAACATCAGCTATGATACCAGTGACCTCGTAAGCTGCGTTCGCGTGCTCGGGAAAAGTAATAACCCGAGACATAGGATCTAGATTGCCAAAGAATTCTTTGGCTATAGATTCCGTTAGCACGATCGAGCCCGGCCGCCATAAGGAACGACGGTCGCCTCGAATAAACTCGAAGGTTAATACATTGAATATTGAGGAATCGGCTTCAACAACGGCGTTTATTTGATACTGCTTCTCGTTGAATTTTACATCATAGGTTCCACCAAGACTGATTCTGGCAAAGCTCTTAACATTGCCAAAAGATTCCTTCAGAAGTGGTCCGACAGCTGTCGGCACGGTGGCGTAACGTTCTGCAACGTTGTTCTCGTAACGTATTGAATTAACCCGATAGACATTCTGGTAATCCTCGTGAAACTTGTCGAATGAAAATTGGAACGATAAGTACGTGATGATGATTAGTAAACAAAATAGAGCGATGCAAAGCCCGGCAATCTTAAATATGAAATGAAGTTTGTGCTTTACAAGATGTCGGAATAACGACTTAAAATACATCGCAAGAGATTTTGTAAAGTTAAGATACGCAATTATTGATTTGGCCCACAGAGTAATTTATCGCTGCCCGATCGATGTGGTATTCTTCCTTTCGCGCAACGTATTTGCGGAAAGCTTGGACGAAGCTGAAGATGATGGCTTCCAGGTATTGTTGTGAATCGTAATGCTGAAGTAATAATTGTAACAATTGAAGACAGGCATCTGAAACTCGTCAACCCAAACGGTGGTGCAGGTATGGGCGATTATTTTTAAAATGAGTATCCGAGCTGATTTCAGTGAATTTTATTGGTTATAATTTTTAATTTAAGTTAGATGAACAATACTTTTTTTCAAATACCCGCCTGGCTGCTTGCGATTGTTGCTTTTCCTGCGTCTTAAGACTCAATCTTACTTAAAAAGTCTACCTTTAAATACAACAAAACAAAACTGTTGAAGCTATGAAAAAAACAAGACCTCTCTTGACGTTGCTGTTGCTGGCATCTGGAGCATTGTATGCTCAGGATAAGCCACAACCGTTCAAAGGCGACATTAAACTTGATGTTCGCGAATCTACGGCGGATTGGAATCCTTACATTCGAAAGAAAGCACCCGAAGGATCACCGAATATTTTATTCATACTTTATGATGATACGGGGTTAGCTACGTGGTCTCCATACGGAGGTAGGGTGAATATGCCTACGTTGGATAAATTAGCCGCTGATGGTTTAACCTACACCCAATGGCATACGGTGGCGCTTTGTTCACCGACGCGTTCCTGTATTCTTACGGGACGCAATCATAACCTGAATGGTATGGGTTCAATTACGGAAGGAGCTAATGGTTTTCCGGGATACAGCAGTCAGATCCCTGCACAGGCAGCAACCATCGGCCAAGTACTTCAAGACAATGGATGGAGCACATTCTGGATGGGCAAGAATCACAACGTTCCTGAAACTGATTTATCATCCGGTGCTAACAAAAAACAATGGCCGTTGCAAATGGGCTTCGATCGTTATTATGGTTTTATTGGCGGAGAAACCAACCAGTTTTACCCTGACTTGGTAGAAGACAATCATTACATTGATCAACCATATAGCCCTGAAGAAGGTTATCACTTATCAAAAGATCTAGCGGATCAAGCTATTAAATATCTTAATGATCAAAAGGCAGCCAATCCGTCCA
>DATHIE010000616.1:0-2791 GCA_035316905.1 Chryseolinea sp.
TGTACAGGAAATAATTCTTTAGCTCATGACCGCCGGAGCGTTTGGCCTGATGTTATAATATCTGTAAGCACTGACGGCTATCGGTATCCCCAGCACTGCTCCCAAAACACTCCATCCGACGATAGCTCTTGAAAACACAAACGGTGAGTCTGGAAGTGCACTAAGAGGAAGTATAAAGAAGGTCATTGCAGCGCCGACGAATATGCCATACAAAAAACCAACGATGTATTTATTGAAGTGGAGGAATCTCAACCTCGGCAATATGACAAAGAAAAACATTGTCCAGGACGTTGCTATAAAAAAGTGAAAAAGCAGTCCCAGTAATGCGGTACCTACGCCACCTTTCATCGAGGTCTCCAATCCCAATGCCCCGCCGGCAATATATTGCAGAACTTTTGTGGGAAAGTTTCCCGACTGAATCCAAACGGAAACGTGAGCCGCAATTATATCTGTAACGCCGACAAACAGCCCGGTGATCAGCACAGTTTTAAAGAATGGTTTCATGATGAGTTGTGGTCTGTTAAAATCGAAATCTAACTCACGCAGTTGTTATGTGGATTTCAAAAACCATTCAAAAGCTTGGCAAAATGGAGGTATAGGGTATAGGGTATAGAGTATAAGGTATAAGGTATAAGGTATAAGGGTAATCCTACGCCAGTCAACTGGACGCAATCGGTCGCTGTGTCGTGTCACCGGACGCGTAAAAGGAAGATTTAGAGGTTCACGAATGCTTGAATAGACAAAAATACTTCTGGCCTTGACGAATCCCGAAGGGATTCAATCTTAATAGCCCGGTATGAAATGCCGGGCTGTGACGTCGGCCAAGTAGCAGAACCCCAACGGGTTCAACAGGACGGGTGTCCTTCCATTCATTTGAAACCAAAATCTCAGACGCGACCCTGCGTATCCACAATATTGAGAATCTGCACACCTTTTGGCAACTCGATAAGAAACTCAGCGTCGCGTTCCAGGTGATGAATTTTTCTTGGATCTGCACCGGCAAACCGCCCCGATATTTATCGGGGCTTCAACTGACTCCCAATAGGATATCGTGATAAACTCAGTTTCGTTGTCGCCATCCTCACGAAACATCTGAGCACCTAATGCTTTCTTAACAAGGGGCAAGAAGCCCACCTCATAAAGATATTTCGAATACTCTTCCGCTTTGTCTTTGGCCGTCCGCCCTTTCCAGATGCGGGCGATCGTGGGTTTAACCTTGTTGACAGGGGTCATATAACTTTTCTAATTGTCATCCAGAGCGGCTGCTTCTGAAAAATCATTCTCATACACAACACTTCCATCCAATCCCTTCAGCTCGATATAATCGATCTCAGGCAATCCATTCGAAATGAACGCGATCCCCGTGATATATCCCACATCCTTTTTGTATGACGGTTCCAGGACGACCTTTCCGTTAAACGATATGGTGACCTGTCTGTTTTTTACCATCCATTCCACATCTACCCACTCTGTGAGATCATAACCCAGCGCAGAAAGGTCATTATTCTTTCCGCTGAGAAAATTTTCACCGAACTCCGCCATGGCTTCGCTTACACAACCCTTTGACGTACTTTGGAAAAAATTAAAATAACGTTGCGTCCAAACCTCAACCATTAACGTTGGACAAAAATTATTTCTCAATTCACGCATCCGAACCCGTGTTTTAAAGATGTAATTATCACTTTGAACATGCATCTCGGAGGGGAACAGCGTATAAACATATTTCTTTTCTTTCGTTTTGTCGATGTGGCTGGAGGTAAGATCAATTTCATCCAAAATCATTACCCCGTTCTTTACCAGCGGTACCGTTGGCTTAATGTATTCGGGATTACTTTTTGGTTGAGGATCCATCGCGAACAAAAACCATCCATCGGACGGAATACTGACATCCACAGTTTTTATGATGGAGTCATTGGCGATTAGCTTTGCCAGATGATATCCTGGTTCATAATAGATATCAGTTAACGTATACTTATTTTTGTAAATTCTTACCCGTCGGTTTACATCCCACGATTGCTGGATAAAAAAGCTGTCGGCTTTTACATCGTCAATGTTGTAGTGAAACACAACCGTATTTGGAATATCATTACTGGTAGTTTTTTCTGCAGAAAACGAAGCTTTGTCGAAGTTGCCCGGAGAATTGCCGGGTGCGTATCGTATGAACAACACGGCGACGATAACGCAGACTATTCCCACCGACATAACTGTAATCCTTTTAATGGTGTTTGACGGCGGCTTTACAACTTCTGTTTGAACCTTGATTTCATGACGCACAGGTTCTTTTGGGATCACTGTAACACTCTTCTTTCTGAAGGACAGCTTGTAATCCTGCCAGCTCTTATAACCGAGATAGGTCGAGATCGCATTTAACGTTGCTGTTTGCGGGATTCGCGTAAACTCACCATGCAGCAACCGTTTCAGAGTAGAAACGCTGATAAGGATAGTGGTCTTAGCCTCGATGGTATTACTGATGTGTTCATAATCACGTTGGGTGAGTTTCGCGACATCATCGTATCCGTTGAACCTAAAGATCTCCGTCAGGCATTCCCTTACCAGGCCGTGTTCATTCGTGGTGGGGTTGACGTCATCCATCATTTTTGGTTTATACAATTAACTACGATATAATCCAGTTTAAAAACTGTCTTATGACTGACCAAAAGCCGTTCAAAACCTGTTTAAAGTGTTGAATTTAATCCTATTTTTTCGATTGTCTGCGAGCAAGCCATAGTCGAACCTTCTGAGATCGATATGTGGTGTCGGTGGAATTATTATTTCAGGCAATCGTGCTTAT
>DATHIE010000617.1:0-5790 GCA_035316905.1 Chryseolinea sp.
GGAGCAGGTAGAGGAATTGGAGGGGGCGCTAAAGAACGCGGGGGTCCCTGTAGAAGTTATCGTTGTGAAAGGTGAAGGCCATGGCTGGTACGGCACTGTATTGGATGACACAGAAAAAACCCTGATCTCATTTTTCGATCATTGGCTAAAAAGAAAATGAACGACTTCGGAAATCGTCGACTATGAATGACCTGTCAATTTTTGAAAGCCTAAATGCCAACAAGAAAATCCGTAGATGAAATGATCACGAACTTGCCTAAGGACGAGCAGGTGATCGTTAAACGTCTTCGTTTGTTGGTTATGGAATGTCTGCCTGCAGTTACGGAGAAAGAATACTACGGAGAAGGAGTTCCATTTTACTCTCATTACCGGCAAATCTGTTTTATCTGGCCAGCATCAGTATTCTGGGGACCAAAAAGAACACTTGAAACACAAAAGTCGAAGGGAGTATCTCTAGGATTTTGCCAGGGAAATCTGATGAGCAATGATGAAGGCCTTTTGAAAGCGGAAGGACGGAAGCAGGTATATGTGATGTATTTTCATTCATTTAAAGATACAAACGAAGAGCAGGTGCGTGCGCTTCTGTTTGAAGCGGGAATGATTGATGATACATTTGCTGATAAGAAGAAACGTTAATCGTTATCCGTTAATCGTTAAACGTGGGTGTGAGAGTGTGTGGGGGTGTGGGGGTGAGTCCGAATATCGTATATCGTCATCCGTAACTTCGTCTCGCTACGAGTGTCATCCAGAGCGACTACTTCCTTTTCATATAACTTCACATAAGGAACGGGTTTTGCTGAAATGTATTAATAATAGTGAATTCTCACGCGAAGGATCTGTCAGAAGGTCGTGCGCACTGATTATAAAAGGGTATTGTTCATACATTAGTCATATCCTTCGCGGGAGAGTTGAGTATATTCTAACAAATGGGTGCCTCCATTTCAAGCGAACAAGTCTTTAAATAAAGCGAAGGCCCTACCAATGACATGGCTCAGCAAAAATCAGGCAGCCCGCAAATGTTCACTTTCTGCATTTACTTTTCCTTAAGAGACTTTCCATTTGGGCTTTAGCCCAACTTTTTCCATGCAAAGTCAACCAGATACCAAGCCGTTAATTCCGTTCTATACTTTTCTTTGAACAGTTCATACTCTTGTTAGCTAATCAGAAATTCCATGACATCGCGAGATACTATCCTGCTTACCCGGAAGGATATAACCAAGCTATTGGATATTGGTACGTGCATCGCGGCGGTAGAGATGGCGTTCAGACTTTATGCCGAGGGTAAGACCTCACCGCCAAAAGTCCTTGCCATGCATGTTGACGCGGGAGCATTTCATATAAAAGCCGGGGCAATGAAACTCGATCAGCATTACTTCGCCGCCAAAACAAACGCAAACCTTCCTGATAACCCAAAAAAGTTTGACCTGCCAACCATACAGGGGATACTCATTGTATTTGATGCGGACAATGGAAAAGTATTAGCTGTAATGGATTCCATGGAATTAACTATCCTTCGCACCGGGGCGGCAACGGGAGTTGCAGCCAAGTATCTATCCAAACCAGATTCATCAACAGTCACGATCTGCGGATGCGGCAATCAAGGTATTATTTCATTAAAAGCGATCGCTCACGTCAGGAAAATACAATCTGTTTATGCGTTTGATGTGGATCATGATCTCGCTGTGGAATTTTCGTCGAGATTGTCAAAAGAACTAGGAGTCAACATTTCGGCCGTGAAAGAATTAGAAGAGGCCACACTCCAAAGCGACATCTGCGTGACGTGCACCCCGTCAAAACAACCACTATTATTTAAAAGACACGTGAGGCCTGGATGTTTCGTCGCGGCCGTCGGTACAGACAATGAGGAAAAGAATGAGATTGATGCGGAATTGATCGCCTCGTCTAAGCTCGTAACTGACATATCAGAACAATGTGCAACCATCGGTGATCTTCACCACGCGCTGAAGAAAGGTAAGGTGACGATGTCACACATTCACGCCGAACTGGGCGAGGTCATTGCAGGAAAGAAAGAAGGCCGGACCAATAACGAAGAGGTCATCGTGTTTGATAGCACCGGAATGGCTTTACAAGATGTCGCCTCCGCGGCTATCGTATATCAAAGGTCTTTGGAGGAGAGCGTTGGATTAAGATTGGATTTTTCAAATTAACGCGAATACAACATGAAATGGATCACACGTGAACGACCTAAGATCGACCGTATTGCCTGTCCATGGCTGATCAAAAAATTTGTCGACGCTTCAGCTGAGTTTATTTTTGTTCCCAAGGATCAAGTGTTCACGCTAGCGAAGGAGTTGGATGCAATTCCGTACGATATTCCAGGTGCTGAGTATTCACACGTTGGCGATGAATGCACATTCGATTACATAGTTAGGAAGCACAACATCCGTGATAATGCTATACAACAGATCGCCATCATCGTGAGGGGAGCAGATACGGATCGTTTTGAGCTTGCTCCACAGGCGGCGGGATTGTGGGCCATATCAGCGGGCTTGTCCTACAATTTCGACAATGATCACGAACAACTTGCAATCGGAGAGAAATTATACGATGCATTATACAGTTGGGCGACGTATGTCCAGGAAGAAAAACATACGTGGAATCCGAAAGTTTGAGGCAGGGGATGAGAAGAGGATGAATGGAAGAATGGGAGAATGGGAGAATGGAAGAATAGGAGTGGGGAGTGCGGGTGTTCACCGCAAGGACGCAAGGGACGCGAAGAGTTAGGTCAGGCACCTTCCCATTTTAGACGGCACATCATGGTGCCGCCTATTGGATCGTGATTGGAAGAGAGAAGTTGTTCGCTGTTAACAACCAATATCTGCCGCATTTATACCTAAAGTTGTCGCAAACGACCTTGTCACCAGAGAATCAAACTATCTATTTTTGACTCAACCATCATAAATAGATTCAACATGATTCTTCAAAACAAAAATGCAGTTATATATGGCGCAGGAGGTTCTCTGGGCAGCGCTGTAGCTAAGTCGCTTGCGGCTGCTGGCGCAAAAGTATTTCTAACAGGACGTTCGATAGTATCTGTCCAAAAGGTTGCTGATGAGATCCGTGCGCGTGGTGGTCACGTGGAGGTGGGAGTGGTTGATGCGTTAAGCGAGAAGGAAGTCCGGGCTTATCTGGATAAAGTCACTGCGGAAGTAAAAACAGTCGACATCTCATTTTGTGCGATCGATTTTCAAGTAGTGCAAAATATGAACCTGGTCGATATGAAAGTGGAAGACTTTGTGCGGCCTGTGAATCTTGCCATGCAAAGTCAGTTTCTTACTTCGACGATAGCGGCATCAATCATGATGAAACAACGATCCGGAGTCATCTTGTCACTTACGGCAACACCGGGCGGAATTGGTTATCCATACACTGGAGGATTTGCTCCTGCCTGTTCAGCTATTGAAACCTTCTCAAAGAATCTCGCCGCGGAAGTTGGAACATACGGAGTTCGTGTAGTGAACATCCGTTCCGCAGGCTCGCCAGATTCGAGAGTATTTAAGGAAGCCATCGAAGGAAATCCTAAGGAGATGGAACCAATTCTTCAAAACATGGAGAATGACACTATGCTGAAGAAACTTCCGGCGATGGAGGATATCGCGACCGTGGCAGTTTTTCTTTCGTCAAACCTGGCAGGAAAAATCACTGGCGTTACAATTGATGTGACTAGCGGAACGACTGGTGGCCTTAATTATAAGGTACCAAGGGTGGCAAAGGATCTCAGAAGGGTTGGGAGTACTATAAGTTTGATAGAATGAGGTGGATGGAAATTGGGTATAAGGTATAAGTGACGGGGGATGTCATTCCTTAAAAAAGGTTGCCCGATTTCCGGCGATCATATTAATGCTTAATGACAGCTCGGCAAGAAAGCAAGGGATCAGAATATAAGGCAACAGAGAATTTCTAAATGCCGGTGATGTAAAAGACGATAGGCTGTTGACCAGATAACACGCGCCTGCCAGTAGCATAAGTAATCCTATCCAACGTAAAAACAGTTTTGATTTTAGTATTAAGATGCCAAGTAAGCAACAGACAACCCCAAAAAATAGCAAGGCGAGATCATAACCTGTGGTCTGCATTTTTAGAGGCAAATAAGCTAATGAGTTGATCTGATCTGAAGAAAATGTACTAGCTAACATCTTACTTTTCAAAATCGAAAGTGTTTCGAACTCAAAGAGAATACTTACACCCTCAATGGCTATTGTTACGATGTTAAAAACCGCCATGGACAACGCCAGGTATTCCGAAGTTGATCGGAAAATCATGAATAGAATCCCCAGTAAAAACGACGAAGATACAAGCGTCACGATGTGGGCAATTATACCCGCGCGGTATAATGCTTCCTGCGATAAAATATTATTTGCTGTTGCCGCCTGGTCATTGCCCACGACTAGTCGCGACACCACAAAGATTTCAGCGTAGATGCCGCATACTATTACAACTAAATACAAAATCCCACCTACTCGTGCCAAATTCCGAAATTGACCAATTGTGTTCTCCATCATACTCGTATTATTTAAATGCCTGATTATTGATTAACGATCGGCGTAGGGATCGCGCACACCTTTGATAAGGAACCATAGCAGCGCGAGCATATAAGTCAGATAAGTGAACATCAGGATTGAACGCACCATCACATAGTCAGGTCGTTGCAATAGAACGTAAATACTGAAGTCCCCCACGTAACCAACTCCGCCAATGATCAACAGGATCCCAATGATCCGAGGGGTAAATCCGGACTTTAAAACCAGCATCCCAAAAGGAATTAAGGACAATCCAAAGAAGAGCTTACCGGTGCCCATTCCAAATCGGTACATCCGTAACAGGAAATACGCAGCCTCCTGCTGTTGTCCGATGTCAAAGCTCGGACGTGCTTCGCTTTTGAGAGTCATAAGCGCAGCGATGTTGAAGACTTCCAGGATAAGGACGATTGGAATCTGTACTAACAAAGGAGCTATCATGAGGCGCGACAAGTGTTTGTCCACCGGCCTGAAAAGACGAACAAACATCATCATCATAAAGACATAAATTATAGTACCGGCAACGTGGGTGATCGTCGCGGCTCGAAAAACGAATTCATGCGAGAGCAGATTATTAGCGGTCGCAATGGGATCCTGAGCCACAAATATCTTTGAACGGACATAATTGTCTTCCCAGAAAAACAGAGGGATACAGACAAAGAAAAACAGTGATGCGGCGAGCCGCGCAGTTTTGCTGTTCGATCGGAGGAGTGCTTCCATTTTGATTACTTTGAACAAGAATAGGTCTTTCTACTTGATGAAAAAGTGGTAGTCAATAGACTACGGCGCGCGGTCAACCAATTGCATTGGGACGTCAATCTCTTCGGCGGTGTCGCGTGTGACCCTCCGCCGCGCCTAACAAGCCGGAAGTAATTGGACTAACCTCCATCGGCAACGCTCCGCAACGCAAGCCGGCCATTGACAGAAAGCCGTAGCCGATTGACCGAGGGGAGACATTCATTGACTCGGCTGTCAACACTCGAGGATTGTTAATACCTTTCGCGTTACAAAAACCGATATGGCAGTTCGCTTCACCAGAGATCGCCTTTTATTATATTCGTTCATTACGGTAGGCTTCCTCGTCCACTGGATATACGACGACCTGGAGTCAAATCCAGGCGAATTTGCTGTAAGCCTGCTGAATAATATATGGCAAGTCATTTATGTGGTAGGGCTGAATCTTTTGTACTTCGAATACTCGCTACCATTTGTCACCTCGGGAAAAACAAACAGGGCTATTGCTACCGTCTTA
>DATHIE010000618.1:0-8266 GCA_035316905.1 Chryseolinea sp.
CGCTCGAGATCACGTGGACAACCTTAATCCCCTTTTCCTTAAGGGGGCCAGTCCAGGTCGCCGGATTTCCGGCCGATGTAAATACAATCTTTACTTGCTCTTCGATAATAATCTGTATGATCTTTTCAATTTCCGGGTACATGGACCCGGAACCAATTAGGCCTAGCCCTCCGGCATTGCTCACAGCGGAAGCAAGCCTCCACCCGCTGCACCAAACCATTCCGGCCTGAATAATGGGAAATGAAATGTCAAACAGTTCTGTAATGCGGTTTGCTTGGGGCTTCATATTGTCAGCTCAAAATAATCAATCAGCTGCATTTTGTTTTTGCCACCCCCCTGAATATCTGAAAATTAGGAGTATGTTAGTTGTTGCACCAAGTGTGTTTCTGGCCGGCATTAAGTTGTCCACAAAGAATAGATTGAAAATTTTGCTTGTAACTGCTTGTTTATCTGCGTTTTATGTGGAAATATTTCGGTAATGTGGACAACTGCTGTTCTTTGTGGAAATCTTTTTGACCCTTTTTCTATAGGGATTCTAAGTGTCTGAATTTTAGTGTTTTTCTCGAATTATAGGCCCTCGACACATACCCCAATTGGTTGAAATTATGTTCGACTTAGAACTCCCTGAAAAATCAATGCGTTGATAAATTTATGAGCAAAATGGTCTTTGTATTCCTCTTGTTTGTCGCGGCCAGTTCTAGCGCCCAGCAAGTCGAGGTAATTAAGTTTGAGAAGCTCCTGTCACTCCTGGAGGAAAAAGGCGAAAAGGTGCAGGTCATTAATTTCTGGGCAACCTGGTGTGCCCCCTGCGTTAAAGAACTGCCTCTATTTGAGGCCCTCACTGCCCGGAACGACGCTTCAGTAAAAGTCACCCTCGTTAGTCTCGATTTCGCGGACGAAATAAAAAAAGTAAATTCTTTTATAAGCCGGCGAAAGATCAGGTCCGAGGTGTTGTTGTTGGATGAAATCGACTATAATTCCTGGATTGATCGGGTCGAGGAAAGTTGGGGTGGGGCTATTCCTGCAACCTTATTTATTAACCAAAAAACCGGACAAAGAAAATTTGTGGATAGAGAGCTCAAGGATGGTGAACTTGAAGAAGTCATTGCAAGTCTTATAAATCAATAAACCTTTATAATCTTTACTATGAAAACTAAAACGATAAGATTGATTTTGGCCTTAATATGTGGTGTGGCCCTGGTGTCGTTCGAAAATCCTCCTTATGAAATAGGCGACAGCGTTTCGGATTTTAAACTAAAAAATGTTGATGGCAAAATGGTGGCTCTTTCTGACTACAAAGACCAAAATGGAGCTATCGTTATTTTTGACTGCAACACTTGTCCCTATTCAAAAGCATACAATGACCGAATCATTGAACTCAACAGCAAGTATTCTTCAAAAGGATTCCCCGTCATCACTATAAATCCAAATAACCCGGAGATCTCGCCTGGTGATTCATTTAAAGAAATGGCTTCACTGGCTAAGAAGAAGAACTATACGTTCCCGTATCTCCAAGACGAGACGCAACAAGTTACTCGCTCATTTGGAGCAACCAATACCCCTCACGTATTTGTCCTTAGGAAGACTGGCCAAAATTTCAATGTAGCCTATATCGGCACGATTGATAACAATTCACGTGATGGCTCCGCTGCCACCAAAAAGTATGTGGAGGAAGCTGTTGATGCCCTGCTCGACAACAAGTCCATCCCAACTACGCGCACAAAAGCAATAGGTTGCGGTATCAAATGGAAGGATTAGCTTTTACGTTGTTTTGCCTCAAAAATAATTCTTGTTTTTCGCTGGTGTACTCATAAACGATGGCACGGTGGTTGCGTTAGATAGAGAAACACGCCGCTATGAAAACGTTCTTGTTTTTGCTCCTCTGGAGTGCAAGCACTTCATTGCTTGCGTATGACTCAGGTATTGCTGTGCAGACGGAAAAAAACACCACCATGCATGTCTATGTAAATGGTAAGCTTTATAACAAGCAGCCTGGCAAGTTTGTAAGGGTAAGGAGCACACCTGGTCTTTTTCACCTTGAAGTAAAAGTGTTAAACCCTTACAATAAGACATGGTACCTGGTACGCAAGGATATCCGGGTCGACAAGGGATTTGAATTTCAGTATAAGGTGGTTTTCGTTAACAAGCTAAGGCCTGAACTTAGAGAGATACGAAAGTATCCCGTTTACTCCAGATACTTTCTCGACCCTGGGCTTTACAATAGGCATCCTGTTTCGTAGACGTACCTCTATTTTATTTTTTTGATTTTGTGATCAGCAGAACCACAATCACTATGGCTGCAATTACAAATATTGGGGTATGGAACCAGCCATTAAACGGATGCCAATCGAAGGCCCATCCAAACAGTCCGCCGATGATCCCGAACATTGCTCCGAAAATACCTGCAAATATTCCTATTACAGCTCCAAAAATACCTGCGATTATTCCAAAGAGTCCACCTGCTACCCCGATCCATATCGGGAAGGTAAATACCAATAGAAGGACAATCAATACCGTGGATGTAGATGTAGAAGTCTTGGACTGCATAGGAAACCGAGTTTTCTCAGTTACTTCCAAAAAGCATGCAATTAATTCCAAGGCCATACACGGCGCTTAAAACCCGCATTTTGCAAATGCCCGCGTCAATTAGTGTTGAAAAGTGAACATGCGGATTTACGAATTTGAACAACGCATCAGAATGGATACTCTCCTTTTTCGATGACGTAGTTAGCGATCTTTCTCCGGGCTTCTTTCAGGTTATAAGGATCCACCTTTGTAAATCGCTTCAATCCCATAAGTAATAACCTTAGCTCGTCACCATCCGCAAATGCCATAATCGCCTCACGTCCGCAGGACGCCGCTTTTCCAATAGCATAGTGAAGGTAATTGATGGCCATTTCTTTTTGCACTTCGCACGCTTTCTCGCCGCGCTGGCCTATTAGTTTTTCTACGCGCAGCAAAGTAGATTCCGCCACGTATAGTTCAATAAGCATGTCTGCAAGGTTCATAAGAACTTCCTGCTCTTCTGAAAGTTTGGTCATAAACTTTTGAACAGCCGAGCCCGCTACTATCAATCCCGCCCTCTTTAAGTTAGCCAGGGCTTTTTTCTCTTTGGCAAAGACACCCCCCTCATCGCTTGCGCTAAAATCCGGAATTGCCATTAGTTCCTTTTGAACAGCCATGATCGGGTTCATTAGATCTATGCTGCCTTTCATCGCACGCTTCATTAGCATATCGATGGTCAGCATGCGATTGATCTCGTTTGTTCCTTCAAAGATTCGATTGATGCGCGCATCCCGGTAGGCGCGATCCATTGGACCTTCCGCTGAGAATCCCATTCCACCGTAAATCTGAACTCCTTCGTCTACTACGAAGTCAAGGACTTCCGAACCATGAACTTTCAGTATTGCGCATTCAATCGCAAACTCCTCAAGTGATTTCAACTTCGCCTTTGAAGAATCTGTGCCTGCCGTTACAAGAGCACTATAAGCGTCATCTATATTCTGACCCGCGCGATAACATGCTGATTCGGATGCGAAAACTTTCGTGGTCATCTCGGCGATCTTGTGTTTTATCGCACCAAAGTTCGAGATGGAAGTTCCAAACTGTTTCCTCTCTTTCGCATACTGCGTCGCGGTAGAAATTGTCTTCTTTGAACCACCTATCGCAGCAACTCCCAGTTTAATACGTCCAACATTCAAAATGTTTACAGCGATCTTGAATCCATTCTCCCTTTCGGATAAAAGATTTTCAACCGGCACCTTGCAGTCATTGAAAAAGATCTGACGTGTGGAAGATCCTTTGATCCCCATTTTATGTTCTTCCTCATTCATTGTTATACCGCCAAAGTTCTTCTCTACAATGAATGCGCTTAGGTTCTTGTCATTATCAATTTTGGCAAAGACGATGTAAATATCAGCAAACCCACCGTTGGTGATCCACATCTTTTGTCCGTTGACGACATAATGCTTTCCGTCACTGCTCAACACGGCCTTCGTTTTTCCGGAATTCGCATCTGATCCAGAGTCTGGCTCTGTCAAACAATAGGCGGCCTTGTACTCACCTGTAGCCAGCTTCGGGAGATATTTCTTTTTTTGTTCCTCATTTCCATAGTAGACAATTGGCAATGTACCTATACCCGTATGGGCAGATAAAGCAACCGCAATTGAATGTCCGGCACCAATAACTTCCGCTACCAGCATAGTCGTATTAAAATCCATTCCAAACCCACCGTACTCCGTTGGAACGGATGTACCCAAAAGTCCTAGCTCTCCAGCCTTGTCCAACAATGTTGGCATAAGCTTAGGATCTTTCATGGAGTCGATTTCATCCAGTCTGTTGAAGACTTCCTTTTGAAGGAAGTCTTTGCACTGTTGCTGGATCATTTTCTGTTCTTCGTTGAACTCTTCTGGAATAAAGATTTCGTGTGCCTCTGTTTCGCGGATCAGAAATTCTCCTCCTTTGATTGCCGCTTTTTTTTCCGTTGTCGTTGCCATGATAACTTAATTTATTCTGCTTCCTATTAGTTGATCATTTCATATATACCTGCCACCCCTTGTCCGCCGCCAACACAAGCCGTAACTAGTCCGTACTTCTTATTTCTTCTTCGGAGTTCATTGAACAAGGTGAGTGACAGCCTGCCTCCTGAACTTCCAAGAGGATGTCCGAGTGCAATTGCTCCACCATTCACATTTGTTATGGATGGGTCAATTTGCAATTCCCTTATAACAGCCAGAGACTGCGCTGCAAATGCCTCGTTCAACTCGATCAGATCGATGTCCTTTAGCTTAAGGCCCGCCCGCTCC
Organism: Chryseolinea sp.; assembly: GCA_035316905.1. GTDB lineage: Bacteria > Bacteroidota > Bacteroidia > Cytophagales > Cyclobacteriaceae > Chryseolinea. Next base: position 4,806 of record DATHIE010000618.1, read on the forward strand.
AACGCCTTAGGAACGGCAGCCACCGGTCCAATTCCCATAATCCTTGGATCCACGCCTGCTGCAGCATAGCTAACCATTCTGGCAATCGGTTTGACGCCGAGCTGCTTCACCATTTTTTCCGACATAACCACAACAAATGCGGCGCCGTCATTTGTTGGCGAAGAGTTGCCCGCTGTGACCGAGCCACCTACCGCAAAGACCGGTTTCAATTTCGCTAAGGCTTCCATTGATGTTTCTGGCCTTGGTCCTTCGTCAGTATCGACCCTTGCTTCTTTACTTTTCTTTTTCCCGTTTTCATCAACGTATACCTCGACCGTTGTAATGGGATGTATCTCTTCTTTGAATTTTCCTTCTTTTTGTGCCTTTATCGCTTTCATATGAGATTCAAAGGCAAATCTATCCTGATCCTCTCTGGAGATCTTGTATTGTTTTGCGATCTCCTCGGCCGTAAGTCCCATACTGGTGTAATACGTGGGGTGTTCCTTCGCGATAGTATAGTTCAATGCGGTCTTCCAACCCATTACCGGCACGAGAGACATAGATTCTGCTCCGCCTGCAATAACACAATCTCCCATTCCGGCCTGGATCTTGGCAGATGCGATGTGTATTGCTTCAACGCCCGATCCGCAATACCTGTTAATTACCATTCCCGCGTTGTCAAGCCCTAATGCGGTCAATGCAATCATCCTTCCCATTTGCATTCCTTGTTCTGCTTCTTGCACTGCATTTCCAACGATAAGGTCGTCGACCATCTCGTTTTCCAAACCAGGAACTGATTGGACTAACGCTTTTATAACTTCAGTCGCAAAATCGTCAGGGCGTGTAAAACGAAATCCACCTTTTTTCGCCCTCGTATTCGCCGTTCTTTTGGCAGCTACTATGTATGCATCCATCTCAGTTGATTTTTTGATTTAGTTCCTTAGAGGTTTTCCACCCGTCAGTATGGATTGTATCCTTTCCAGTGTTTTCTTTTCTCCAGTTAAAGAAACAAAAGCTTCCCGCTCCAGATCCAGCAAATATTGTTCACTCACCTCCTGAGGTGAGGTCAGATCGCCTCCGCACATGATGTTGGCGATCTTCAAGGCAATTTTTTGGTCATGCTCGGAGATGTAGTTACCCATCTTCATACCGTGTATGCCGGCCATGAAAAGCGCCTGTCCCGACCGGCCTTGAACCTTGATATTTTTTGCCTGGACGGGCGTGGTATAGCCAGCATCATACAGTTCAATCGCGGCAGCCTTTGCATCAAGAATCTGCCGATCGCGATTTATCGAAATTCGGTCTTTGGTTCTAAGTATTCCCATTTCACGTGCTTCTTCAGCAGACAATGCAACCTTAGCCGTGGCGATATTCATGAATGCGTTTTGTAATGCGTTTAATTCTACGTCACCTTCTTCGAAAGCATCGCTTACCCGTTTGGTAAATTCTTTCGTTCCACCACCACCAGGGATAAGTCCCACGCCAACTTCAACTAGACCGATATACGCCTCTGCCGCCGCTTGAGCTATATCTGCATGAAGTGTCATTTCACAACCGCCTCCGAGCGTTCTTCCTTGCGGACAAACTACAACCGGAACAGAAGAGTAACGAATCCTCATCACTGAGTTCTGGAATTGACGGACCATAAAATCGATCTCATCATATTCCTGTTCGATTGCAAGCATAAACACCAGGCCAAGGTTTGCACCGAGAGAAAAGTCGGCGCCCTGGTGGCCAATAACCAAACCCTTGTATTCCTTTTCCGCAACATCGATCGCCTTGTTCAATCCCTCGATCACTGAACTACCAAGTGTGTAACTCTTACTGTGCCATGCAAAATTGATGACACCATCTCCCAGGTCAGTGATCTTCGATTCGGCATTTTTCCATACAACTTTATCACTAAGGTTCTCCAGGATAATGAATTCGTCTTTGCCTGGAATTTTTTTGTAGGATTTCGAGGGAATGTCATAATACATTTTCTTGCCGGAATCCACTTTGTAAAAAGACTTATTGCCGGCCGAGACCATGTCATATACCCATTGGTTGGCTTTGTAACCTGCCGCTTCCATTTCCGATAGAGTCTTTTCGACTCCTATCGCATCCCATGTTTGAAAGGGGCCGAACTCCCACCCAAATCCTGCGCACACGGCATCATCGACTTTATATATTTCATCGGCAATTTCCGGGATCCTGTTCGATGAATACTGGAAGAGTCCAAAAAATGAATCTCTGTAAAACTCACCGGCTTTGTCCTTACCGGCGATCAAAACCTTGAAGCGATCTTTTAAATTTTCAATCGTCTTTGTTGATTCCAGCGTTGCAAACTTTGTCTTGGCTTTCGGTTTATACTCAAACGTTTTGAGGTCAAGTGTTAAAATTTCCGTTTCGCCTTTTGCGCTTTTTGTCTTTTTATAGAAACCCTGTGCGGTCTTGTCGCCAAGCCATTTGTTTTGTTCCATCTTAAGGACAACCTCTGGCAACTTGAAGTATTTCCGACCTTCATCGTTCACGAGCCCTTCATGAAGGTTGCCCGCGACTTTAATAAGTGTATCCAGACCAACTACATCCGAAGTTCTGAATGTGGCTGACTTTGGTCTTCCTATCACTGGTCCGGTGAGTTTGTCAATCTCGTCAATGTTGAGGTCAAGCTTACTCATTGAATCTACAACCTTCATGATCGCGAAAACACCTACTCGATTCGCAATGAAGGCAGGCGTGTCCTTACATAACACTGTGGTTTTACCAAGGAACAGATCGCCGTAATGCATCAAGAAGCTGACGATTTTTGGATCTGTGAATGGCGTAGGAATGATTTCTAATAACCGCAGGTAACGAGGTGGGTTAAAAAAGTGAGTTCCACAAAAATGTTTTTTAAAGTCGTCGCTTCTACCCTCAGTCATCAGGTGGATGGGAATACCCGATGTGTTCGAAGTGATTAGGGTACCTGGCTTGCGGTATTTCTCAACCTCGTCATATACTTTTTTCTTGATCTCGAGATTCTCAACAACAACTTCGATGGTCCAGTCATAATCTTTGATCCTGGCCATGTCTTCTGAAAAGTTGCCAAGAGTGATCCGGGAAATAAACTTTTTGCTATAGAGAGGTCCGGGACTGGATTTCACAGACCGGTCAAATGACGATTGAACAACTCTGTTCTGGACTGCCTTGCTTTCAAGTGTGAGCCCTTTGGCTTTTTCTTCTTCCGTCAGTTCCTTGGGTGCAATGTCGAGTAGTAATACCTGGCAGCCGATGTTCGCAAAGTGACAGGCGATTGCAGACCCCATGACTCCGGACCCCAGAACGGCGACTTTTCGTATAGAACGTTTCATGCTTTACGTGTTTTTTTCACCTGTGAAACAGGTGGCATTAATTAGACAATGGTAATTGATTGAGTTAAACATTTTCTGCTTCCGCAATTCCCTGGGCTGCGAGTAGATTGATCTCATTCATCACTTCGAAAAAGACCTTTAGTTTACTTT